>JANNKZ010000089.1:0-1589 GCA_031396515.1 Gammaproteobacteria bacterium | reverse complement strand
GCGGCTTGTCGCCCTGCGTCGGCAACCCGTCGGTGACCAGGATCACGTTGTCCGGCGCGGGATCGAGCTGACTGATCACGGCGAACGCGTTCTGGATGCTCGAGCCGCCGGTCGGCGCGGTGCTGCGCAGCGCCTGGATCGCGAGCGGGATCTGCACGGAATCCTTCACGCTCAGCCAGCGGCCGGCCGTGCCCTCGACCAGCGGGCGCGCAGTCGTGTCGAAGGCGTAGACCTGGAACTGCGTGGACTGCGATAGGCGCGTCGCGACCCATTCGACGGTGTTGACGGCCTGTTGCCACTTGGCGGACTGGATGCGCCGCTCCGGCGGCATGTTGCGCAGCCGAATGATGTTGACGACGGTCTCGTCCAGCATGCTCGCCGAGGCGTCCACCAGCATCAGTACGCGCTTGCCGTCGATGCGCAGCGTCACCAGCTGCTGCGGGTCGGCGACCCGCACGTCGGCCACGCCGCTCGCCGGCGGTGCGGTTTCGCGCAAGCGGCGCGTGCCTTCCTCGAGCTGCTTCAGGTCGGCTTTCAGCCGCTCGAGGCTTTCGCGCCGGGCCAGCGTGTCCTTCTCGTACTGCGCGAGCTCCTCTTCGGTCATCTTCAGTTTTTCGAGCATCCGGCGCGAGAGGCCGGCGGCCTTGATCTTCTCGTCGTCGGTCAACTCCAATGCGTTCCGCAGGTCCGCGAGGTGCGCACGCCCCTCGATCACTTCCTTGTCGATGCGGTTCGCCTCGCCCGCGAGGTCCTCCTTCTTTATCTGGTCGCGCGCGACGCTCGATTGCGCGCTCAGGATCGTATAGAGCAGCACGACCGAGCCAAAGCCGCAGGCGATCACGTCCAGGAAGGACATGCTGAAGGTCTGCAGGGGGCGCTTGGCCATGGGGCTAGGTGACGGCGACCAGTTCGAGGACGACGCCCGGCGTGCCGAGGCGCAGGCGGTCGCCGGCGGCAAGCACGGCTTCGCCGTCCACGCGCTCGTCGTTGACAAAGCTGCCGTAGCGGCTGTGGTCGCGCAAGATCACGTCGCCCCCCTGACGCTGCAGCGTGCAGTGATCGTGCGAAACGCCGGCCGGCAGGCCGGACAGCACGAGGCGCCGGCCCTTGTCGGCGCCCGTCTCGCCCTGACCGAGCACCAGCGGCTCGTCGTCGATGCGATGCGCGCGGCTGTCGAGCAGCACGTGCGTCGGCGCGGCGACGCGCGTGCGCGCGACGCCCGCGGCAATTCCAGACGCCGCCTCATGCCGGCGCGGCAGGGCGGTCACGAGCGACGGCGGCTCGGCAGGTCCGAGTTCGTCCACGCGCGCCGCGGCTGCCTGCGCCGGCGCCGTGTCCGCCAGGGCGGTCACCTCGAGTCCGGCGAGAGCCGCGAAGCGGTCGCGCAATCCCGGCAGCGCCGCCGCGCGCGCCGAGAGCACGAGCGTCGCCGTGCTGCCGGCACGGTGTGCCGACTGCACCAGTTCGACGAGCTGCGCGTACCAGGCGTCGGCCGCCAGCGAGAACTGCTCGCGGTGCAGGGTCGCTGTGAAGCTGTTCGATTCGGTTTCGATGGAGACATCGATGGTATCGCGGCCAGCCAGTTGCTC
>JANNKZ010000079.1:0-11063 GCA_031396515.1 Gammaproteobacteria bacterium | reverse complement strand
GCGACGTACTGCGCACAGAGCGAGGCGTCCGGTTCCGACAGGATGCGCTCGAAGTCGCCGACCGACAGCGCGTCGAGCTCGACGCGGATCGGCAGGCGGCCCTGCAGTTCCGGAATCAGGTCGGACGGCTTCGCCATGTGGAAGGCGCCGGAGGCGATGAACAGCACATGATCGGTCTTGACCATGCCGTGCTTGGTGCTGACCGTGCAGCCCTCGACCAGCGGCAGCAGGTCGCGCTGCACGCCCTCGCGCGAGACGTCGGCGCCCATCGTCTCCTGCCGGCGGCAGATCTTGTCGATCTCATCGATGAAGACGATGCCGTTCTGCTCCGCGTTCGACAGCGCGCGGGTGCGCAATTCTTCCTCGTTGATCATCTTCGCCGCTTCCTCGTCCGTGAGCGCCTTGAGCGCTTCCCGGATGCGTAACTTCCGCGTTTTGGTCCTGCCCGCGCCCATGCCCTGGAACACCTGCTGGAGCTGCTGGGTCATCTCCTCCATGCCGGGCGGGCCCATGATCTCGAGGCCCACGGGCACCGCGCGCATCTCGATTTCGATCTCGCGCTCGTTGAGTTGCCCCTCGCGCAGCATCTTGCGGAATTTCTGGCGGGTATCCTCGCCGTTCGTGAGATTTGGCAGCAGCGTGTCGAGGATGCGCTCCTCGGCGGCATCGGTCGCGCGCGGACGCACCTTCGACGTCTCTTCCTCGCGCGTCAGCTTGACCGACACGTCCACGAGTTCCTTGATGATCGAATCCACCTCGCGGCCGACATAGCCGACCTCGGTGAACTTGGTCGCCTCGACCTTGATGAAGGGTGCGCGCGCGAGCTTGGCAAGGCGCCGCGCGATCTCGGTCTTGCCGACGCCGGTCGGCCCGATCATCAGGATGTTCTTCGGCGTGATCTCCTGCCGCAGCGGCTCGTCGATCTGCATCCGGCGCCAGCGGTTACGGAGCGCAATCGCGACCGAGCGCTTGGCGGCGGCCTGGCCGACGATGTGCTTGTCCAGTTCCTGGACGATCTCGCGGGGGGTCATGGTTTCCATGATCAACCCGCCGTCATTTCGTCGATGACGAGATTTCGGTTGGTGTAGATGCAGATGTCGGCGGCGATGCCGAGCGAGCGCTCGACGATCGAGTGCGCATCGAGTTCCGTATTGGCGATCAGCGCGCGCGCGGCGGCAAGCGCAAACGGGCCGCCGGAACCGACCGCCATGACGGCTTCCTCGGGTTCGATGACGTCACCGTTGCCGGAGACGATGAAGGAAGTCTGCGTGTCGGCGACGCAGAGTAGCGCGTCGAGCCGGCGCAGCGCGCGGTCGGCGCGCCAGTCCTTGGCGAGCTCGATCGCGGCGCGCGTCAGGTTGCCGTGCTTCTCGAGCTTGCCTTCGAAGCGCTCGAACAGCGTGAATGCATCGGCCGTGCCGCCGGCGAAGCCCGCGAGCACCTTGCCGTCGTAGAGGCGGCGCACCTTGCGCGCATTGCCCTTCATGACGGTGTTGCCGAGCGTCACCTGCCCGTCTCCGCCCATCGCGACAGTCTTGCCGCGACGGACCGAGAGGATCGTCGTGCCGTGAGGATCGAATCCGGAATTGCTCATGGGGATCAGTTACTTGCGCCGTCTGGCGCGCGGGTGGGATTCGTCGTAGATGCGGGCCAGGTGGGCGAAATCAAGGTGCGTGTACACCTGTGTCGTACTGATGTCGGCATGACCGAGAAGTTCCTGCACGCCGCGCAGGTCACGGCTCGATTCGAGCAGGTGGGTCGCGAAGGAATGGCGCAGCAGGTGCGGATGAAGCGGCACGCCGAGACCGGCGGCAGTCGCCCAGCGGCCGACGCGCTTCTGGATGGCGCGCGCGCCCAGGCGCTCGCCGTTCCGGCCGATGAAGAGCGCGGCGCCGCCTTTTGCGAATCCCGCGCGATCCGCGAGCCAGGCGCGAAGCGCATTGATCGCCTGTTTGCCGACCGGCAGGATGCGCGTCTTGGAGCCCTTGCCGAGCACGCGCACTGTGCGGTCGGCGAGGTCGAGGTCGGCGACATCGAGGCCCGCAAGTTCCGCGAGCCGCAGCCCCGACGAATAGAACAACTCCAGCATCGCCAGGTCGCGGCGCGACAACTCGTCGGTCGCGCGCTTCGCCATCAGGCTCGCGACCTGGTCCACGTCGAGCGTCTTCGGCAGCCGTTTCGGGGCTTTCGGCGCGCGGATCTCGGCGGCCGGGTTGGCCTTGATGACGCCTTCGCGGATCAGGTAGTTGAAGAAGCCGCGGAGCGCCGACAAGCGCCGCTGGACGCTGCGCGGCCCGAGTCCGTCGCGATGCTCGCGCGCGGCAAAGGTGCGCACGTGGAAATTGTCGAGCGGCTTCCAGGTACCGAGCTTTTCCGTGTCGCAGTAGGCGACCAGCGCGTCGAGATCGCGCTTGTAGGCGGCTTCAGTGTGCGGCGAGAGCCTGCGCTCGGTCCGCAAATGGGCCAGGTAGCGGCCGATCCAGGCGGCAGCGCCTGCCTGCATCAGTCCCCGGCGAGGGCGGCGGTGATCAGGTCCCCGACGTGGGTCAGGAAATCCGTGCTCATCGTCGGATTGAAGCGCTGCGGATCGTTCGAGCCGCAGGCGAGCAGGCCGAGGCTGCCCTTGGTACCGAGCGGCACGAGCGCGACCGAGCCCACTTCCGCCGCATCGGCGCCGAACAGGAATTCGCGCTGGGAATCGCGCAACTGCCCGCAACGCGGCTTGCCGGAAGTGAAGAGTGTCTCGAAGGTCTTCAGCTCCGGCGCGTTCTGAGCGACGACGCGCAGGAAGCGGCTTTCCGCGACGCCCGCGGGCGCCGCGGCGGGCGTCAGCACGAGCACGGACTGGCCCGCGCCGAAATCCTCGCGCAGCGCCGATTCGATCGATGTGACCGCGGCTGCGCGATCCGGTGCTCCGATCAGGCGGCGCGCCATGCCGAGCACCCGCGCGCTCAGCACGTCGTTCTCGCGTGCGACGTCCACGAAATCCTTGACCTTGCGTTCGAGCTGCCGGTTGCGCTCGCGCAGCACTTCGACCTGGCGCTCGAGCAGCGACACGGTGGTCGCGCCGCCGCGCGCGTCCGGCAGGCGGATCTTCGCGAGCAGCTGGGCATGGCGATCGAAGAACTCGGGCGTCGCTGCCAGGTAGGAAGCGACGGAAGCTTCGTCGACTTCGGCGATCTCGAGGCCGCGAACGGGTCGTGTCGTCATAGCGTGACTTCTCCCTCGAATGCCCTCACCGCGGGGCCCGTCATCCAGATGACCGCCCCCGGTCCCTGCCATTGTATGTCGAGCCTACCTCCCGGGAGGTCGACACGCACTCTTTCGTCCAGCAGCCCGTGCCGGCGGCCGACGGCGACCGCCGCGCAGGCGCCGGTTCCGCAGGCCCGGGTCTCGCCGGTGCCGCGCTCGTGGACCCGCAGTCGGATATGTCCGCGATCGACCACTTCCATGAAACCGACGTTGGTCCGCTTCGGGAAACGCGGATGGTTCTCGATGGCCGGGCCGAGTCGCGCGACCGGGGCGTCGGCGACCGCGGGCACGCGGATCACCGCGTGCGGGTTGCCGACCGACACGGCGCCGATCTCGACGTCGCTCGCGCCGACCGATAGCGGGTAGACATAAGCCTCGCCGCTTGCTTCGAAGGGCAGGGATACCGGATCGAAATCCGGAACGCCCATCGTCACGGAGACCTGCTCGCCTGCCATCCGGGTCTGGACCAGGCCGCCCGGGCTGTCGAGCACGAGCTCGCCGTCCTGGACGCCATCGCGTTCGCGGAGGTAGCGCGCGATACAGCGCGCGCCGTTGCCGCATTGCTCCACCTCGCGGCCGTCGGCATTGAAAATCCGGTAAAAAACGGCCGTTCCGGGCCGGTGCGGTGGTTCCAGCATGAGTGCCTGGTCGAAGCCGATGCCGGTGAAGCGGTCGGCCAGGCGGCGGAAGGTCTTGGCGGCCGGTGCGCCTTCGGCAGGGGCGTCGAAGACGATGAAATCGTTGCCGAGTCCATGCATCTTGGTAAAACGCATCTCCCGGATTCTACCGGTAAAATACCGCGTGGCCAGCAGATCTCCCCGCATCGGTTTCGTCAGCCTCGGTTGCCCGAAGGCGCTCGTGGATTCGGAGCGGATCCTGACGCAGCTCCGCGCCGAGGGTTACGAGGTGGCGCCCACCTACGAAGCGGCCGACCTCGTCGTCGTGAACACCTGCGGCTTCATCGATGACGCAGTGCACGAATCGCTGGACGCGATCGGCGAGGCGCTCGCCCAGAACGGCCGCGTGATCGTCACGGGCTGCCTCGGCGCGAAGCCCGAGAAGATCACCGAGCGGCATCCGGCGGTGCTGAGAGTCACCGGCCCGCATGACTACGAAGGAGTGGTCAATGCCGTGCACGAGCACCTGCCGCCAAAGCACGACCCGTTCATGGACCTGGTGCCGCCGCAGGGCGTGCGCCTGACGCCGCGGCATTACGCCTATCTCAAGATTTCCGAGGGCTGCAATCATCGCTGCCGCTTCTGCATCATCCCGTCGATGCGCGGCGAACTCGTGAGCCGCCCGATCGACCAGGTACTCAACGAGGCGATCCGGTTGCGCAATGCGGGCGTGCGGGAACTGCTTGTGATCTCGCAGGACACCAGCGCCTACGGCGTCGACCTCAAGTACCGCGCGGAGAAATGGGGCAGCCGCGAGATCCAGAGCCGCTTCATCGATCTTGCGCGCGAACTCGGCGAGCTCGGGGTGTGGGTACGGCTGCACTACGTCTATCCGTATCCGCACGTGGACGAAGTGATCCCGCTGATGGCGGAGGGCAAGGTGCTGCCTTACCTCGACATCCCGTTCCAGCACGGCAGCCCGCGCGTGCTCAAGCTGATGCGCCGACCCGCGCATGCGGTGAACACGCTCGCGCGCATCCGCGACTGGCGCTCGCAGTTGCCGGACATGACGATCCGCAGCACCTTCATCGTCGGCTTCCCCGGCGAGACCGAGGAAGACTTCCGGATCATGCTCGACTGGCTCGAGGAGGCGGAGCTCGACCGCGTCGGCTGCTTCCGCTATTCGCCGGTCGAGGGCGCCGCAGCAAACGCACTGCCGAACCATGTGCCGGACGAGGTCAAGGAAGTGCGCTGGCACCGGTTCATGCAGGCGCAGCAGAAGATCAGCGCGCGCCGGCTCGCGCGCCGCGTCGGCCAGACGATTCGAGTGCTGGTGGATACGATCGAAGGCGATGCGGCAATAGCGCGCAGCGAAGCGGACGCACCGGAGATCGACGGCGTGGTGCGCGTGAAGGGCCGCGGCGCAGCGAAGTTGCCGGTCGGCGAATTCGCCGACGTCGTCGTCACGGCGGCATCCGAGTACGACCTCGAAGCCCGCGTCGCGTGAGCCATGCCGCAGGACGCCCTCACCTTGCGCGTGCTCTGCGCTGACATCACGACCCTCGCGACGGATGCGATCGTGAATGCCGCGAACGAGTCGCTGCTCGGCGGCGGCGGCGTGGACGGCGCGATCCACCGCGCCGCGGGACCGGAATTGCTGGCCGAGTGCCGGAAACTCGGCGGCTGCGCGACCGGCGACGCGAAAATCACGGTGGGTTACCGGCTGCCGGCGCGGCACGTGATCCACACGGTCGGGCCGGTCTGGCGGGGCGGCGGCTCGGGCGAGCCGGAACTGCTCGAATCCTGCTACCGTCGCGCGCTGGAAGTTGCGGCGGCGCACGGACTGCGGTCCGTCGCTTTCCCCGGCATCAGTACCGGCGTGTATGGCTATCCGAAGGAAGCTGCCGCGCAGGTCGCGGTCGCCGCGGTGCGGAGGTTCGGCGAACGCGAGACGCCGCTTCGCGAAGTGTCGTTCTGCTGCTTTTCTGCAGGCGACCTCGCGATCTATGAGGAGTTGCTGTCGTCATGATCGATGGAGACAAGCTGCCGACCATCGACGCGCCGCGCGTACGGCTGCGCTGGCTGGAGGAAGGAGACCTCGAGGCAATGTACGCGGTCTTCTCGGATACGCGTTCGATGCGTTTCTGGTCGTCGCCTGCGCTGACCGAGGGACAACAGGCCGTCGGTTACCTCGCGCGCATCCACGAAGGATTTCGCGCACGCACGCTCTTCCAGTGGGGCATCGAGCGCAAGGAGGATGCGCGCATCATCGGCACGACGACATTGTTCAGCCTCGATTCCGGAAATGCCCGCGCCGAAATCGGCTACATCCTGGGAAGCGTGTACTGGGGCAGGGGGTACATGCAGGAAGCGTTGATCGCGCTCGTGCAGTTCGCTTTCGACGGGCTGAAGCTCCGCCGCATCGAGGCCGACGTCGATCCGCGTAATGCCGCTTCGGTGAAGTCGCTCGACCGCCTGGGGTTCAAGCGGGAAGGACTGCTGCGCGAACGCTGGAACGTCGCGGGCGAGATCCAGGACACTGCCTTCTTCGGGTTGCTCGCCCACGAGTGGCGCCCGACCGGCGCATGATCGAGGTCGTTGCGTTCCGCGCGGACCTTGCGCCCGCGTTCCAGCAGCTCAATCTCGACTGGATCGAGCGGCTGTTCGCAGTCGAGGCGGCGGACCGCAAGGTACTGGCCGATCCGGAGCGTTCGATCATCGCGCCCGGCGGCCAGATCTTCTTCGCGATGGACGGCGCCGCCCCGGTCGGCACGGTCGCGATGATCCGGGTGGAAGAGGGAGTCTATGAGCTTGCGAAGATGGCGGTTTCGACCAGCCACCAGAAGCGCGGGATCGGCGAGCTGTTGGGCACCGCCGGGATCGCGTGGGCCCGGCGCGCGGGAGCTACGATGATCTTTCTCCAGACCAACAGCAGCCTCGCGAACTCGATCCGGCTCTACGAGCGGCTCGGCTTCCGGCACGCGGTCGATCCCGACCCGCCGGATTACGCGCGGGCCGACGTTTACATGGAATTGCCAATCGCGAAGGGCGGAGGTTAAGTAGGCCATGCACAAGAGCAAGCTCGCGGGATTCATCATCGACTGCAAGACGGACGACCTCGCCGGCGCGGCGCAATTCTGGGCCGCGGCGCTCGGCATGCGGACGAAAACGCTGCCGGGCGAGGAGGGCGACACCTACGTCGAGCTCGTCGACCCGGAGGACCGGATGCATATCGAAGTGCAGACCGTCGATCACGCCAGCCGCGTGCACCTGGACATCGCCGCGGACGACGTCGAAGCCGAGGTGAAACGTATCGAGAAACTCGGCGCCAGGCGTATAGCGAACGTCAAGCATTGGGTCGTCATGGAAGCCCCGACCGGCCAGCGCTTCTGCGTCGTGCCGGGCCGCAGCGAGAAGTTCAAGAAAACCGCGAAGACTTGGGAGTAGCCATGGCGAAGAAGGCCGTCATCAAGTCGCAGAAAACGGACGCGAGCGTGGATGCCTGGCTCGCGAGAGTCGGCGACGAGTCGCGCCGCAAGGATTGCGCGACGCTGATCCGACTGATGAAGAAGGTGACCAAGTCGCCGCCGAAACTGTGGGGCACGAGCATCGTCGGCTTCGGCGACCGGACCTATCACGGTGCCTCCCGCGACGTGGATTGGTTCCTGATCGGCTTCGCCTCGCGCAAACAGGACTTGACCCTTTACTTGATGAATAGTCCTGAGCAGTACCCGAAGCAACTGGCGAAGCTCGGCAAGACCAAGACCGGCAAGGGCTGCCTCTACCTGAAGAGCCTCGCGGACGCTGATCTCGGCGCGCTCGAGGACTTGCTGGCGCAGTCTTCCAAGAACATGCGGAAGCAGGCCTGATGTTCGTGAAGGTCTGCTGCATCGCCGACCTCGTCGAAGCACGGCTCGCGATCTCGGCCGGCGCTTCCGCGATCGGCCTGGTCTCGGCCATGCCGAGTGGGCCGGGGCCGATTCCGGAAGAGCGCATCGCCGAAATTGCCGCTGCCGTGCCGGCGCCGACCGAATCGTTCTTGCTGACCTGCCTCGTGGACGCAGAAGCGATTGCGGCGCAGCACCGCCGCTGCGGCACGACTGCCCTTCAGCTTGTGGATCACGTGCCGGAACCGGAACTGCGGCGATTACGCAAACTCGCACCCGGCGTGAAGCTCGTGCAGGTGATCCACGTAACCGGCCCGGAATCCGTGGACGAGGCGCTGGCCGCGGCGCCGCTCGTGGATACGTTGCTCCTCGATTCCGGCAATCCGCGCCTTGCGGTCAAGGAACTGGGCGGCACCGGCCGCGTGCACGACTGGGCCCACAGCCGGAGCATCTGCGAGCAGGCCGCTGTCCCCGTTTTGCTCGCAGGCGGCCTCAATCCCGGCAATGCGCGCGCCGCCTTCGAGCAGGTTCGTCCCGCGGGGCTCGACGTCTGCAGCGGCCTCAGGACGGATGGCTTGCTCGACTCTGGAAAGTTGCGCGCGTTCCTTGCGGCCGTTCAGTGACTCAGTAGCGCCACTCGATGCCCACGCGCCCAAGCCCCACTTCGGTCTTCCTTTCCTATGCCTCCGAGGATGCGGTGGCCGCCGCCCGCATCTGCGAATCGCTTCGGGCCGTGGGCGTGGAGGTATGGCACGACCAGAGCACGCTGCGCGGCGGCGATGCCTGGGATACGCAGATCAAGCAGCAGATCCACGACTGCGCGTTATTCATTCCGGTTATCTCGGCGCACACCAATGCGCGCACCGAGGGTTACTTCCGGCGCGAATGGAACCTCGCCGCGAGGCGACTACTGGACATGGCGCAGGACACGGCACTCCTGGTGCCGGTGGTGATCGACGAAACGCGCGAAGCGGGTGCAAGGGTTCCCGAAGAATTCCTACGCGTGCATTGGACCCGGCTGCCGGACGGCGAAACACCGCCCGCGTTTGCCGAACGGGTCCGTCAGTTACTCGAGCTGCATGGCGCTCCTGATAGTGGTTCACATCCCCTGGCCACGCCGGTCGGCACGGTTTACGGTCTGGCCAGGAGCAAACGGCAGGCGCTCCTGGCGGTCGTTGCAATTGGGGCGGTCGCGGCGGCGCTTGCGATCGGCTGGGCGGTGCGCGAATGGGGAGCGCGCGACCAAGCGCCGCCGGCCGAGCTGGCGCTTGCTCCGGTTGAATTGCCGGCGCGCAACGTCGCCGTGCTCGCCTTCGAGAACCGCGGCGGTTCGGAAGGAGCCGGCATCCTCGCCCAAGGAGTTCCGGAAACGATATTGCATCAGCTCGGACTGTTGCCGGGGCTGACCGTCATCGCGCCCGGATCCTCATTTGCGTTTCGGGACGGCGGCGAGGATCTGCGGGTCATTGGCCGCAAACTCAACGTGCGATATCTGCTCGCCGGTAGCGTGCAGGCGGCGGGCAACCGGCTGCGCGTCACCTCACGGCTGGTGGACGCACAGACCGGCGCCAGCGTCTGGTCTGCGCAGTTCGATCCGACGCTCGAGGACCTGTTCGACGTCCAGGATCAAATCGCCCTCGCTGTGGCGCGGGCGCTGAAGCTGACTCTTGATACGGCCGGCGCCCCGGCCACCGGTGCGCGGGCCAGCTCCACGAAGAACTACGACGCGTATTTCGAGTTCCTGCGCGGTCGCGCCCTGCTCGCTAACGTGCGCATGAAGGATCTTCCCGCGGCGATCAAAGCGCTTTCGGCGGCCCTGTGGCACGACCCGACGTTTTCATCGCCATACGTGCTGCTGGCGCGCGCCAGGGTACTGCAGGCCGAGCAGGAGTATGCCGGGAAGCGGACGGAGAGATTTGCGACCGCGGTGGCCAGCGCGATTGACTTGCTCAATCAGGCGATAGAACTGGACCCCCAGAACGGCGAGGCCTATGTCGAGCGCGGCTACCTGAACCTGTTTTCCGATCTCGCCGAAGCCGATGCCGATATGCGGCGGGGACTGGAACTCGCTCCGAACTATGCGCGCGGCTACGAAGGACTGGCTGCGATCCTGTTCCAGAGCGTCGCCCGCCGGCGCGAAGCGCTCGCGATGATCGAGAAGGCCCGTCAGCTCGATCCTCTCGAGCTGCGCCTCGACGTGATCAAGGCCACCTACCTTTACTACGGCAATGGCGACCTTGCGAAGTCGAGTGAGCTGCTGGGTGCGATACTCGAGCGCGAGCCCCTGTTCGTGCCGGCACTGGCGCGTCTTGCCGAGCTCCGCGCGGCCCAAGGAGAGTTTGCGGATTGCGTCGCGCTGGCGGAGCAGGCGGTTGAACTCGACCCCGGCAACGATCATGCCTGGCGGTATCTGGCAGTCGGCTACTATGCGCTCGACGAACCAGCTGCCGCAGCCGATGCGATGCGACATGCCGCTTACCCGCCAGCTGTAGGCGCGGTCTGGGGGTTCGTGCACGTCAAAGAGTGGCGCAAGGCCGGAGAAGCCGCCTATACGCTGATCGCATCCGGGCAGTCGTACTTCCAGGACGAGCTACAGGTCGCCATCGCGATCCGTCGCCACGCGCGCGTGACGGGCGACTATCGGCGCGCCATCAAGGCGCTCGAGAGCTGGGCGTCGGTCACGTGGGACGGCGACGAGCCGGTATTGCAGGGGCAGCTAGACGTGGGATTCGGTGTCGTTGCGCTCGCCGACATGCTGATGGCGACCGGCGAGCACAAGCGGGCGCGCGCATTGCTGGAGGAACAGCTTGCCGATTCCGAACTCCAGATCCGCCGCTATGGCCGCGGAGAAATTTGGCTCAATGGGAGCCGCGCTGTCGCATTTGCGTTGCTTGGGCGTCCGGACGAAGCTATGGCCATGCTGAAACGCCTGTCGGAACTCGGTTTCCAGGACCATCAGTGGCACCAGATTTACGAGGATGACCCGGCTTTCGAATCATTGAATACACGCAAGGATTTCCTGCAGCTGCAGGAGCGATTCCGCGTCGTCGATGCGCGCGAGCGCGAGCAATACCTGCGCATGCGCGCCGAAGGGCGGATAACGGATCGAGTTTCAAAGAGCTGAAAAAGGGGAGAACATGATCGGATACGTCTGCGTCGGCACTAACGACTGGCAACGCGCGCTCTCGTTCTACGACGCGCTGATGACCGAGCTCGGCGCCAAGCGCGTCATGGACTTCGAAACCTTCGTTGCCTGGAGCCAGGGCCGGGACAAGCCCGGGTTCGCGCTCGCCCAACCGCACAACAA
>JANNKZ010000075.1:0-4289 GCA_031396515.1 Gammaproteobacteria bacterium | reverse complement strand
GTCTCGGTGTCCGCGAGTCCGTGCCACTTGTCGGGCAGCGGACGCAGCGCCTTGACCAGCAGCCGGATTTTCTCGGCGCGCACCGACAGCTCGCCCGCGCGCGTGCGCATCAGGACGCCGGTCACGGCGACGATGTCGCCGACGTCCCAGCCCTTGAATTCGTCGTAGGCGGCGCCGAGCGTCTCGGATTGCAGGTAAGCCTGGATCTGACCGCTCGAGTCCTGCAGCTTCGCGAACGAGGCCTTGCCCATCACGCGCTTGAACATCATGCGGCCGGCCACCCGCACGCGCACCCGGTTCGTTGACAGCCATTCGTCCTGGCGATCGCCCCAGGTCGCGTGCAGGTCGGCGGACAGCGCGTCGCGGCGGAAGTCGTTCGGGTAGGCGTCCGCGGCCGCGCGCAGGCGCGCAAGCTTGGCGCGGCGCTCCGCGATCAGCGCATTCTCGTCGGCGGCGGCGACCGGCGTTTCCTTCGAGGTCATGGCGCGAAGCTTACAGGCCCTGCTTCAGGCTCGCCTCCATGAATGGGTCGAGCGCGCCGTCGAGCACCGCCGTCGTATTGCCGGACTCGTGGCCGGTCCGGAGGTCCTTGATGCGCGACTGGTCGAGCACGTACGAGCGGATCTGGTGGCCCCAACCGACGTCCGTCTTCTGGTCCTCGAGCACGCGCGCGGCCGCGTTGCGCTTGTTCACTTCGAGCTCATAGAGCTTGGCCTTCAGCATTTTCATCGCGGTCGAGCGGTTCTTGTGCTGGCTGCGCTCGCCCTGGCAGGCGACCACGATCCCGGACGGCAGGTGTCGCAGCCGCACCGCGGAATCGGTCTTGTTGACGTGCTGGCCGCCGGCGCCGCTCGCGCGGTAGGTATCCATCTCGATGTCGGCCGGATTGAGATCGATGTTGATCTCGTCGTCGATCACCGGCGAGATGAACACGGAAGCGAAGGATGTGTGCCGGCGATTGCCCGAATCGAACGGCGACTTCCGCACCAGCCGGTGCACGCCGGTTTCAGTGCGCAGCCAGCCGTAGGCATAAGGACCGTCCACCTCGATCGAGGCGCTCTTGATGCCGGCGACCTCGCCCGAGCTCTGGTCGACCACGTCGGTGCGGAATCCGCGTGCATCGGCCCAGCGCAGGTACATGCGCAGCAGCATCGAGGCCCAGTCCTGCGCCTCGGTGCCGCCGGCGCCGGCCTGGATGTCGAGGAAGGCGCTGCGCGAATCCATCTCGCCCGGAAACATGCGCGACAATTCGAGCTGGCGCACGCGCTCCTCGAGCTTCGCGTTGTCCTTGACGATGTCGGCGAAACCCGCCTCATCCTGCTCCGCCTCGACCAGGTCGAGTAGTTCGGCCGCGTCCGACAGGCCGGCGCCGAGCTGGTCGAGTTCGTTGAGCGTCGCTTCGAGGCGGGCCCGCTCGCGTCCGAGCCCCTGGGCCTTATCCGGCGAGTTCCAGATGGCCGGATCGCCGAGCTCGTGATTCAGTTCCTCGAGCCGCTCGCGCTTCGCGTCGTACTCAAAGGTACCCCCTCAGCGCAACGAGGCGCTCCGTGAGGTCCGTGAGCAGGCGGCGGGTCGGTGCGGTTTCCATGGGGGCGGCATCTTAACAGGGTCACGCGCAGGGCTGGAGATGCTCGGCGAGCAGCTCCGCGCGCGCGGTACCGCCGAAAGTCGTCGATTGCAGGCGGTAGCAGAGGCGCACGCGCGCACCCGCCGCCGGCCGCGGCGCGCGCGCGTCGTCGAAGTGGCCGAAGGCGATCGCTTCGATCGGTCGCTGGTCCGCGCGCGGGCGCAGCCACAGCTTGAGATGGCGCTCGCCGACGATGCGCGTGTCGACCACGTCGAACTCGCCGTCGAACAGCGGCTCGGGAAAGTTCTGTCCCCAGGGACCACCGGCTTCGATCGCCCGTGCCGTGTCGAGCGAGATCTCCGAGGCGTCGAGTTCGCCGTCGGTGTCGAGTACGCCCTGCATCTGCTCCGGCGACAGGCGCCGCCCGACCTCGTCGGCGAATGCGTCGGCGAAGCGCGCGAGACAGGCCGGCCTGAGCGTGAGTCCTGCCGCCATCGCATGGCCGCCGAAGCGCTCGATCAGACCCGGTTCGCGCGTCGCGATGGCCTCGAGGACATCGCGCACGTGGACACCCGCGACCGAACGCGCGGAACCGCGCAGCTCCTCCTCGCCCGCCGGCGCGAAGGCGACGACCGGGCGGTGCAGCCGGTCCTTCATGCGCGAAGCGACGAGACCGACGATGCCGGCATGCCAGCTCGCGTCGAACAGGGCGAGCCCCGGCGGCAGGCTGCCTTCGCTGATGCGCAGGCGGCGCACGGCTTGCTCCGCATCGTCCCGCATGCGCACCTCCATGTCGCGCCGCTCGCGGTTCAGGCGGTCGAGCTGCTCGGCGAGCGCCAATGCCTCGGCGACGTCGTCGGTCAGCAGGCAGCGGATGCCGATCGCCATGTCGTCGATTCGCCCCGCGGCGTTCAGCCGCGGAGCGATCTGGTGGCCGAGGTTGCGCGCCGACAGTTCGTCCAGGCGCGAGCCCGCGACGCGCGCGAGCGCGAGCAGGCCGGGCACCGCCGCGCGCGCGCGCAGCCGCCGCAGTCCCTCTTGGACGAGAATTCGGTTGTTGCGGTCGAGCGGCACGACGTCGGCCACCGTGCCGAGCGCGACCAGGTCGAGCAGGTCCGCCACCGGCGGCTGCGGCCTCCCGCGCGCGCCCTCGAGTGCCCGCGTGACCGAGGCCATCAGGTAGAACGCGACGCCGACACCCGCGAGCGCGCGGCTGCCGAAGGTGGCGCCCGGCAGGTTCGGGTTCACGTGCGCCGAGCAGTCGGGCAGCGTCGGGCCCGGAAGGTGGTGGTCGGTCACCAGCACCTCGATCCCGAGCGCCCGCGCCGCTTCGATGCCGGCGAATGCGGAGACGCCGTTGTCCACCGTGATCAGGAGATCCGCTTTCTCGTGCGCGAGGTCTGCGACCAGCGCAGGCGTCAGCCCATAGCCGTGGCGCATCCGGTCGGGCACGCGGAATGTCAGGTTGCCATGGCCAAGGCGCCCGAGTTGGCGAAGCACGAGCGCGGTGCTGGTTGCGCCGTCGGCGTCGAAGTCGCCAGCGACCAGAATGCGCGAGCCGCGGGCGAGATGCGAGAGCAGCAGTTCCGTCGCGCCGGCAATGCCGTCGAGCGACGACACCGGCAGCAGCCGGCGCAGTTCGAGCGAGAGTTCGTCGGCGTCGCCGATGCCGCGCGCGGCATAGATGCGGCGCAGCACTGGGTGCAGGGACGAAGGCAGCCGGTCGATCGCGCCGACGGGCCGGCGCCGGATCGCCGGCGGCGCGGCACGTGGCAATTCCGCGGAAGTCATCGCGGGCCATCATAGCGGCGCATCGCCGGAGGATTGGCTATATTTCGGAGCGACCCCATGCACTTCGAACGCGACCCCGCCACCGAAGCGAATGCCATCGTCGGCTGCAGCGAGGGCGAGCTGCGCCTGCGCGGCGGCACCTATGCGTCGAGCGTCATCGTGACGCGCGACCGGGTCATTGACGCCTGGCGGCCCGCTCCGCTCGACCGTTTGGCGATCGAGGATTTTGCGGTGCTGCTCGAGCAACCGCCGGAAGTGCTTCTGCTCGGGACCGGCCGGTCGCAGCGCATGCCACCCCCCGCGCTGTTCGCCGCATTCGCCGCGCGCGGCATCGGGCTCGAAGCGATGGACAACCGCGCAGCGTGCCGGACCTACAACCTGTTGCTGTCGGAATACCGGAACGTTGCCGCCGCGATCCTGCTCTGATCAGCGCCGGGGCAACTGGCCCAGGGGATCAAGCGGACGGCCGTCGAGGCGGATCTCGAAATAGAGCATCGGCTGGCGCGCCGGTCCCATGCCCATCGCCGCAATCGCCTGCCCGGCCCGCACCTCGTCGCCCTCCCGCACATGCAGGAGTGCGTTGTGCCCGTAGGCCGACAACCAGCCGCGTTCGTGCGTGATGATCACGAGCTGTCCGTAGCCGCGCAGGCCATCGCCCGTATAGACGACCTTGCCGTCCGCAGACGCGAGCACCGGCTGGTTCAATTCCCCGTCGATGCGCAGGCCGATGCCACCCGAGGGCTGCTGGATGCTGCCGACGACCCGGCCGCCGTCGATCGGCCAGCGCCACGCGGGCGGACGGTGCGCAGGATCGGCGGGCGACGCGCGCGGGACCGGCGCGACCGCGGCAACTGCAGTTCGGGTAGCGCTGCCGCGCGGCGGCGGATCGAGCCGGAGCCGCTGCCCGGGAAGGATCAGGTAGTCGCGGCCG
>JANNKZ010000066.1:0-2012 GCA_031396515.1 Gammaproteobacteria bacterium | reverse complement strand
CCGCCGGCGAGCACCACGCGTTCGTAGTCGAGGCCCGACATCAGGATTTCCGCACCGCCGCCGACCTTGCCGAGCAGGTTGGCGTCGGGCACGAAGCAGTCCACGAATACGAGCTCGGACGTGTCCGATCCGCGCATGCCGAACTTGTCGAGCTTCTGCGCGCTGCGATAGCCCTTCATGCCGCGCTCGATGATGAAGGCAGTGATGCCCTTGGCGCCGCTGCCCGGCGCGGTCGTCGCATAGACGACCGCGGTATCGGCCTCGGGGCCGGTGGTGATCCACATCTTGCTGCCGTTCAGCACGAAGCCGCCGTCCTTGCGATCCGCGCGCGTGCGCATCGACACGACGTCGGAGCCCGATCCCGCCTCGCTCATCGCGAGCGCGCCGACGTCCTCGCCGGTCACGAGGCGAGGGAGGTAGCGCCGCTTCTGCGAGTCCGTACCGTAACGGCGCAACTGGTTCACGCAGAGGTTGGAGTGCGCGCCGTAGGAGAGGCCGATCGAACCTGAGGCACGGCTGATTTCCTCCATCGCGATCACGTGCTCGAGGTAGCCGAAGCCCAGGCCGCCGTATTCCTCCGGCACCGTCATGCCGAGCAGGCCCATCGCGCCCATCTCCGGCCACAGCTCGCGTGGAAAACGGTTGCTGCGATCGATGTCCTCAGCCTGTGGCGCGATGCGCCGCGATGCGAATTCGCGCACGGCCTGCCGCAGCAGGTCGGCGCGCTCGCCGAGCTGGAAGTCGAAATCGACCTGGAACATGGCGTCTCCCGGGCGGGGGTCGTTCTTGACCTCCGTATCTTATTGTCCGACAATCCGACAAGCAAGCGCTCCTGTCGAGAAGGTGACCTATGTTCGAACCCCTGGGCTATGCGCCGGCGTACTGGCGGGTCTCCGAGGCGATCCGCGCGCGGATCCTGCGCCGCGAACTCGTCGAGGGTGAGCCGCTGCCGACGGAGACCGAACTGGCCCGCCAGTTCGAGGTGAACCGCTCGACCGTGCGCGAGGCGCTGCGCAAGCTCGAAAGCAACGGCCTGCTCGGCCGCCGCCGCGGCGGCAAGCGGCTCTACGTAACCCGCCCGACGCGGGAGGCGATCGGCGGCGACCTGTCGCAGGCGCTCGAGCTGCATGGCGCGCGGGTCGTGGACGTCTGGGAGGCGCTGCAGGCGGTGCAGCCGGGCATCGCGGCGGCCGCCGCGGAGCGCCGCAGCGAAACGGGATTGGAAGCGATCGCCGCGTCGGCGCGTCGATTCGCCGCGCGCGAGGGCGAGCAGGAAGCTGCAGTGGCCGACGTCGCCGCGTTCTTCGACGCACTCGGCGAGGCGAGCGGCAACCACGTGTTCGTGCTGTTGAACGAGCCGATCCTGCGGCTGCTGAAGCCGAGCCTCGCCGTGATCATCGACCGCGTGCCGCAGGCACGCTCGCGCATTGAATCCGCGCAGAAGCAGATCGTCGCCGCCGTGCGCGACCAGGATGCGCCGCGCGCATCCGAGTGGATGGCGCGGCACGTGCGCGATTTCCGCCGGGGTTACGAGGTCGCGGGGATTCCGTTGTCGACCGAGGTCGGCGAGACCCTCGATGCAGACCTGTCCTCTGTCAGCTGAGTTCGATCGCGACCGCGGTCGCTTCGCCGCCGCCGATGCAGAGCGCGGCGATCCCGCGCCGGCCGCCACGGTGTTTCAGCGCATGGATCAGCGTCGTCAGGATGCGGGCGCCGGTCGCGCCGATCGGGTGACCGAGGGCGCAGGCGCCGCCGTTGATGTTGACCTTGTCGTGCGGGATGCCGATGTCCTTCATGGCGGCCATCGCGACGACGGCGAAAGCCTCGTTAATCTCGTAAAGATCCACGTCGGACGCATTCCAGCCCGCGCGCTTCAGCACGGTCGCGATGGCGCCGCCGGGCGCGGTCGTGAACCATTCCGGCGCGTGCGCGTGGCTCGACTGCGCGACGATGCGCGCGATCGGCTTGAGCTTGCGCGCCTCTGCCGCATCCTCGCGCGCGAGCAGCAGCGC
>JANNKZ010000007.1:0-13743 GCA_031396515.1 Gammaproteobacteria bacterium | reverse complement strand
GATCGGCGCGGTGCTCACCAGCAACACGCTGCGGGCGATGGTCGTGAAGTCGAGCGAAGCGATCCACGTGCCGAAGTGCAGCGCCAGCAGCAGGCCGGCCCCGACGGCCAGCAGGAGCGCGCGCGGCGCGAAGCGCCCCTCGCCCGGATGGACGAGCGCAAAGGGAAGCACGACGATACAGGCAAGGCCGACGCGCCAGGCAGCGATCGCAAACGGCGCGGCATCCGCAAGTCGAGCGAAGATCGCGCCGTGCGAGACGGCGACGAGCGCGATCGCGAGCACGAGGAACGGCGCAAGGCGCGGCGCGGCCGTCCCCGTGTCGCCCAAGTGGCGGCTCAGCCGAGGACCCAAACCGGCACCGACCGCCAGCCCTGGGATAGCGCCGCATCGAGTTCCTGCCAGTCCGGCTCCAGGCGATGGACGGCGGTCCAGAAGCGGCGCGAGTGATTCATGTGCCGTGTGTGCACAAGTTCGTGGATCAGCAGGTAGTTGACGACCGCCGGCCGCTGGAACAGCAGGCAGGCATTGAGGCTGATCGTGCCGTTTCGCGAACAGCTGCCCCAGCGCGTGCGCTGGCGCCGGATCTGCAGGCGCGCAAAGCCGAGGCCGCAATGCAATGACACGCGTTCCAGCCAGGGCAGCAGCACGGCGTGCGCCATGCGCATCGTGAAGCGCTGCAAGGCGTGCCGGACCAGCGCGGTGCGCTCGCATTCGCCGGTCACCGTCAGGATACCGTCCGCATGCCGCAGGTGCGGCGCCCCTGCGGCGTCTTCGTAGCGGACGTCGAAATCCTGTCCGCTCGCGGTGTACACGATGCGATCCGGCAGGCCATCACCCGGTTCCGGCAGGTCCGGCTGGTACTGGACCACCTTGCGGTCGATCCAGCTGCGGTGACGCGAGACGAACTGCTGGACCGCCTGCGGACGCGTGCCGCGCGGCACGACGATCTCGACGATGCCGCCCGGCAGCACGCGCACCGCGAGCCGCCGCGCCCGTTCGCTCGGCCGGACGCGCCAGGTTTCGGGCGCCACTGCGCCATCGTCGAGCAGCGCAAGCTGCTGCATGTTGCCGGTGCGTGCGTTCACAGTGCTGCCGCCAGGCGTGCCCCTTCGTCGATCGCGCGCTTCGCGTCGAGTTCGGTCGCGACCTTTGACCCGCCGATCAGGTGAACCGCCAGCCCGGCCGATTCGATGCCGGCGACCAGTTCGCGCTGCGGCTCCTGCCCTGCGCAAATCACGACGTTCTCGACTTCGAGCACGCGCGATTCGCCGGCGGCCGTTATCCAGAGTCCGCGATCGTCGATGCGATCATAGGCGACCCCGGCCAGCATGCGCACGCCGCGACGCTTGAGTGCCAGTCGATGCACCCAGCCGGTAGTCTTGCCGAGCTCGCGGCCGGGGGGCGTCGGTTTCCGTTGCAGGAGCCAAAGCATCCGCGGCATGGATTTCGCGAGATCCTGCTCGGGCACCAGCCCGCCGCGCGATTCGAGGCGCATATCGATGCCCCACTCCGCCATGAACGCCGGGATGTTCAGCGACGCTGATGGGTGCTTGTCGTCGTGGCTCAGGAACTCCGCGACGTCGAAGCCGATGCCGCCAGCCCCGACAATGGCGACCGTCGCGCCCACCGGGCGGCGATGCAGCAGGACGTCGACGTAGCTCATCACTTTCGGATGATCGAGGCCCGCGATTGCGGGCCGGCGCGGCAGGACGCCGGTTGCGAGCACGACCTCGTCGAACTGCCCGCCCGTCAGCATGGCGGCATCGGCGTGCCGCGACAGTTCCAGTTGCACGCCGGTGAGTTCAATGCGGCGGGCGAAATAGCGCAGCGTTTCGTGGAACTCCTCCTTGCCCGGAATCGCTTTCGCCATGTTGAACTGCCCGCCGATACGCTCCGCCGCCTCGAACAGCGTCACCCGGTGGCCGCGCTCCGCGGCGATGGTCGCGCAGGCGAGGCCCGCCGGCCCCGCGCCGACGACCGCAACGCGCTTCGGCGCCGCCGTCCTCTCGTAGTTGAGTTCCGTCTCGCGGCCCGCGCGCGTGTTCACCAAACAGGTCGCGACCTGGTTCTCGAAGACGAGATCGAGGCAGGCCTGGTTGCAGGCGATGCAGGTGTTGATCTCGTCGGCCCGGCCGCTCGCCGCCTTGACGACGAAGTCCGGGTCGGCGAGGAGCGGCCGCGCCATCGAGACGAGATCCGCGTCGCCCGCGGCGAGGAGGCGCTCGGCAACCGCGGGATCGTTGATGCGGTTACTCGTGACGAGCGGCAGTTTCACGGCGCCGCGCAGCCGGCGCGTGACCCAGGCGAATGCGCCGCGAGGCACCATGGTCGCGATCGTCGGTATGCGCGCCTCGTGCCAGCCGATGCCGGTGTTGATGATCGTCGCACCCGCGCGCTCGACCGCCTGCGCGAGCTCGACCACCTCGTCCCAGCTGCCGCCGCCCTCGACCAGGTCGAGCATGGACAGCCGGTAGATCAGGATGAATTCCCGCCCGACCGCTGCGCGCGTCCGCGCCACGATCTCGACCGGCAGGCGCATGCGGTTCTGCCAGCTGCCGCCCCAGCGGTCGGTGCGCCGGTTGGTGCGTTCGGCCAGGAACTGGTTGATGAAGTAACCCTCGGATCCCATGATCTCGACGCCGTCGTAGCCCGCGACTTGCGCCAGCGCCGCGCAGCGCATGAAGGCGTCGATCTGGCGGCCGATGCCGCGCTCGGAGAGTGCACGCGGCGTGAACGGCGAGATGGGCGCCTTCATCCGCGAGGGCGCGACCGCGAGCGGATGGTAGGCATAGCGGCCGGTATGCAGGATCTGCATGCAGACCTTGCTGCCGGCGTCGTGCACCGCCTCCGTGACGAGTCGGTGGCGCGCGACGTGCCGGCGCCCGCTCAACGTTCCGGCGAATGGCTTGGTCCAGCCGGCGGCGTTCGGCGCGATGCCGCCGGTTACGATCAGGCCGACGCCGCCGCGCGCGCGCTCCGCGAAGTACGCTGCCAGTTTCGGATAGTCCTCGCGGCGGTCTTCGAGCCCGGTGTGCATCGAGCCCATCAGCACGCGGTTCGGCAGTGACGTGAAGCCGAGATCGAGCGGCGCCAGCAGGTGCGGAAACGGATTCGGCGTCACGCGCGCAATCATATAGCATGGCCGCGGACATGAACCCGGTGCTGGAAGTCCGCGATCTTGTGAAGCAATACCCCGGCGTGCGGGCCGTGGACGGCGTGTCGTTCTCGATCCGCGCCGGCACTTGTTTCGGCCTGCTCGGCCCGAACGGCGCCGGCAAGACGACGACCGTCGAAATCATGGAAGGCGTCACTGCGCCGACTTCGGGCGAGGTGCTCTACCACGGCGAGCGCCTCGGCGCGCGTTTCCGCGCCGAAGCCGGCATCCAGTTCCAGAAAACCGCGCTGCAGGATTTCCTGACGGTGCGCGAGACGCTCCAGCTCTTTCGCGGACTGTATGCCACCGGCCGCCAGGTGGATGACCTGATCCGGCTCTGCGCGCTGGAACAGGTCGCGAACCGCGATAATCGCAAGCTCTCCGGCGGCCAGCTGCAGCGTCTCTTGCTCGCGATCGCGCTGGTGAACGACCCGCAGGTGCTGTTCCTCGACGAGCCGACGACCGGCCTCGATCCACAGGCCCGCCACAATTTCTGGGACCTGATCCGCGCGATCAAGGCCGAGCAGCGCACCGTCCTGCTGACGACTCATTACATGGAGGAAGCCTATTTCCTCTGCGACGTGGTCGCGATCATGGACTGCGGCCGCATCATTGCCGAGGGTTCGCCGGCGCAACTCCTGAAGGATCACTTCGAGGACGTCGTGCTCGAGTTGCCGCGCGAGGACTTCCGCGGCGAGCCCGCCGACTTTCCGCTGCCGGTCCTGGTCGCAAACGAACGCGTCGAGATTTCGACGCCGGACGTCGAGCGGGCGCTCCGAGCCCTGCTCGACCGCGGCATTCCGCTCAAGCACCTGCGCATCCGGCCGCGCAACCTCGAGGACCTGTTTCTCGAACTGACGGGCCGGGAGCTGCGCACGTGAACCTGAAGCGCCTGCTCGCCATCTGGCGAGCGCGGAATCTCGAGTTCCTGCGCGACCGCTCGACGCTCGTATTCAATTTCCTGTTTCCGCTGGCGCTCGTCATCGCCTTCGCGGTCATCTTCGGCGGGCAGCCGCGGAGCCTGTTCAAGATCGGCGTCGTCGCACCGCCGGCAGCCGTGCTCGATGCGAAGCTCCATCCCTTTCTCGGCACGCGGCATGTCGAGTTCTACCGCGTGGATCCCGCCGACGTGGACGGCGCGGTCAGCAAGGTCGAACGACACCAGGCCGACCTTCTGCTCGACCTGCGCGAAGCGCCGCGTTACTGGGTCAACGCCGATTCTCCGAAAGGCTATCTGGCGGAGAAACTACTGCTGGAAGCGGCGCACGGCGGAGTCGCGCGCCAGCCGGTAACCGGCTCCGCCGTCCGCTACGTGGACTGGCTGCTGCCGGGCATCCTCGGCATGAACATGATGTTCAGCTGCCTGTTCGGCGTCGGTTACGTCGTCGTGCGCTACCGCAAGTCCGGCTTCCTGCGCCGCCTCTCGGCGACGCCCGTAACGGCGATGGAATTCGGCGCCGCGCAGATCCTGTCGCGACTGTTGCTCACCGTGAGCGTCTCTTCGCTCCTCTATGCCGTGCTCGCCCTGCTCGTGCCGTTCCGCAACGAGGGCAATCCCCTGCTCCTGCTGCTGATCGCCGTCGCCGGTGCGCTTGCCATGATCTCGCTCGGCTTCCTGATGGCGGCACGCTTCAAGAGCGAGGAACTCGCGAATGGCGTCATCAACATTGCGTCCTGGCCGATGATGTTGCTCTCGGGCGTCTGGTTCTCGCTCGAAGGCGCACCCGCGTGGCTCCGTCTCGCGGCCGAGGCCCTGCCGTTAACCCAGATGCTGAATTCCGCCCGCGCGGTGATGCTGGACGGCGCCGGTCTGCTCGAGGTGCTGCCGCAGGTCGGGTTGCTCTTCGTCATGGCAATCGTCTTTCTGTCGGTCGCCGCGGCCGGATTCCGCTGGCGCGCAGACTGAGCCTTGTCAAGGCGGCGGCCGACCCCGGGACTGTGGCAGACTCTCGGCCCCGGACGGCAGACCGCGGCGGCACCGAGTGGACAAATCCGACCTCTTGAAGGAACTGCGCATCGACCGCGATGCGCCCGCCGAAGGCCCGCCGTCGCGACTGCGCCTGTGGCTCGGCCTGGGCGCGGCAGTCCTCGTGCTGGTTGCGGTCGGCACCTGGTGGCTCACGCGCGATCCGGCAATCGAGGTGACCGTCGAACCGGCGCGCGACATGCCCGCGACCAGCGCCGGCACGTCCGTACTCGATGCGACGGGCTATGTCACGGCGCGCCGGCAGGCGACCGTTTCCGCCAAGATCACCGGCAAAGTCCGGGACGTGCGCATTGAGGAGGGCCAGCGCGTCGAAGCAGGCGACATCCTCGCGACCCTCGACGATTCCGAGGCGCGCGTGGAAGTGGCGCTCCGCGAGGCCCAGGTCGCTGCGGCCCGCGCCCAACAAGCCGAGGCGGAAGCGGCGCGCGCCAACGCCGAGCGCGAGTACCAGCGTGCGCAGGAACTGGCCAATCTCAAGTTGACGAGTGTCTCGGCACTTGACGCGGCGCGCACCCAGTCGGAGTCCCTCGCCGCGCGCGCTTCCAGTCAGCAGAGCGCGATCAAGGTGGCCCAGCAGTCCCTGCAGGCCGCGCGCGTCCAACTCGACAACACGGTCGTGCGCGCCCCCTTCGCGGGCGTCGTCACGGTCAAGGCCGCACAGCCAGGCGAGATGATCTCGCCGATATCGGCAGGCGGCGGCTCGATCCGGACCGGCATCGGCACGATTGTCGACATGGATTCGCTCGAGGTCCAGGTGGACGTCAGCGAGGCCTACATCAACCGCGTGCAGTCCGGCCAGCGGGTCGAGGCCGTCTTGAACGCCTATCCCGAGTGGCGGATTCCGGCCGAGGTCATCGCGATCGTGCCGACTGCGGATCGTTCGAAGGCGACGGTCAAGGTGCGCATCGCTATCCACGTGAAAGATTCGCGTATCGTCCCGGAAATGGGCGTGCGCGTGGCATTTCTCGAGAACCGCGCCGCGGCAGACAGCGCCGGAGCATCGCCGCCGCCGCGCGGCGTGCTCGTGCCGGCAGCGGCGATCCGGCAGGATGCCGGCAAGGACATTGTGTACGTGCTCGGTGACGGGGTCGCGGAACGGCGCGCAGTCAAGGTCGGCGGCGCGATGGGCGACAGCCGGCAGGTGCTGGCGGGCGTCGCCGCCGGCGATCGCGTAATCGTGGATGCGCCGGCGAACTTGCGGGACGGCGATGCGGTCACAGTGCGGGACGACAAATAGGCGAGGATGATCATGAGCGAAGCGATGGTCAGGGTCCGGGACGTGCACAAGTCCTATGTGCGCGGCAAGCAGACAGTCGAGGTGCTGCACGGGCTGACGCTCGACATCCCGCAGGGCGATTTCGTCGCGCTGATGGGCCCGTCGGGCTCCGGCAAGACCACGCTCCTCAACCTGATCGGCGGTCTCGACCGTCCGACCTCGGGCGAGATTCTCGTCAGCGGCCAGCGCATCGACCAGTTGTCGGGCTCGCAACTCGCGAAATGGCGCGCGCGACACGTCGGTTTCGTGTTCCAGTTCTACAACCTGATGCCGGTACTGACCGCGGAACGGAATGTCGAACTGCCGCTGCTGCTGACCAAACTGTCGGCTGCGCAGCGCAAGAAATCCGTCGCGGTCGCGCTGCAGGTGGTCGGTCTCGAGGACCGCGGCCGTCACAAGCCGAAGGAACTGTCCGGCGGCCAGGAGCAGCGCGTGGCGATCGCGCGCGCGCTGGTCTCCGATCCGACGCTCCTGATCTGCGACGAGCCGACCGGCGACCTCGACCGCAAGACTGCGGATGAGATACTGGGGCTGCTGCAGGTGCTGAACCGCGAACATGGCAAGACGGTCGTGATGGTGACCCACGATCCGAAAGCCGCCGAGTTCGCGAGCCGGACGCTGCACCTCGAAAAGGGCCGGCTGCTCGAGCAGTCGCCGGTCGCGGCCTAGGCCCGCCGATGACCCGCACCGGTTTCGTGATTGCGAACCTGATGCGCAAGAAGACGCGCGCGATCCTGACGCTGCTGTCGATCGTCATGGCCTTCCTGCTGTTCGGCCTGCTGCAGGCCGTCAACGTGCTGTTCTCCGCGGGCGCGGATTTCGTCGGCGCGACCCGCCTCGTGACCCAGGCGCGGGTGTCGTTTACGACCTCGCTGCCCATGCGCCTCCTGCCGGAGATCGAGGCCGTGCCGGGCGTCAGGGACGTCATGTGGCAGCAGTGGTTCGGCGGCGTGTGGCAGGAGAATACGCAGCTCATCGTCTTCGCGGTGGACCCCGCGCGGTTTCGCGTCGTCTATCCCGAATACGTGATGCCCGATGCGCAGTGGCAAGCTTTCGAGCAGACGCGCACGGCGATGATCGCCGGCCGCAGCCTGGCCGACCAGTACGGCTGGAAGATCGGCGAGAAAGTGCCGATCGCCTCGAACATCTTCCCGCAGAAGAACGGGAGCAAGGCCTGGTCCTTCGACCTCGTCGGCATTTACGACGGCAAGGACGAGGAATGGCAGCGCGCTACCAACGTCGCCTGGATCAACTACGCGTACTTTGACGAGGCCAACCAGTTCGGTTCCGGCCTCGCCGGCACCTTCACGCTCAGCCTGGACGACCCCGACCAAGCGGCGACAGTTGCCTCGACCATCGACGCGCGCTTCGAGAACTCGCGCGACGAGACCAAGACGCAGACCGAGAAGGACTTCAACATCGGCTTCTTCAAGCAGATCGGTGATATCGGCCTGATCGTCCGGTGGATCCTGTTTGCGGTTTTCTTCACGCTGTTGCTGGTCGTCGGCAATACCATCGCCCAGAGCGTGCGCGAGCGAATCCCTGAACTGGCGATCCTGAAGACGCTCGGCTTCAGCGACGGCAGCGTGCTCGGATTCGTGCTCGCGGAAGCGGCGGCATTCTGCGTGATCGGCGGGCTTCTGGGCCTCGGCGTGGCGACGTTGATCGGCATCTCGATCGGCGGCAGCAATTTCCCGATCGCCGTGGACGGCCAGGTCTGGGTGGTCGGTGCCGCGGCCATCGCCGGCCTCAGCCTGGCGGTCGGCCTGCTGCCGGCACTGCGCGCCAGCCGCGTCACGATCGTCGACGCGCTCGCGGGCCGCTGAGCTGAGGACCCCCATGCTGAGCCAGATCGTCGCCATCACCGCCCTCGGCTTGCGCAGCATTCCTGAGCGTATCGGGGCCTCGCTCGTCATCATCGTGGGCCTCGCCGGGGTCGTCGCCGTGTTCACGGCGCTGCTCGCGATGTCCGAGGGCTTCCAGTCCACGTTGCAGTCCACCGGCCGCGAGGATGTCGCCCTGGTGCTGCGCGGCGGCTCGAGCGCAGAGCTGAACTCCGGTCTGCCGCGCGAACAGGCGATCCTGATCAAGCAGGTGCCTGGCGTGCGCCCGGGCGCGGATGGCCAGCCGCTCGCCTCCGCCGAGATGATTGTGATCGCCGAGCTCCTCAAGACCGGCGAGAAGACCGGCTCGAATATCACGGTGCGCGGCGTGGAGCCGTCCGCATTTGCGCTGCGGCCGCAACTCAAGATTGTCGAAGGACGAACGTTCCAGCCAGGACTGCGTGAGCTGATCGTCGGGCGCGGCGTCACTCAGCAATTCGAAGGCGCACGGCTCGGCGAGTCCCTGCGTATGCGCGGCTCGGACTGGACCGTCGTCGGGGTATTCGAGTCCGGGGATGCCAACGAGAGCGAGTTGTGGGCCGACGTCGAGGTTGCCCAGACGACTTTCAATCGCCAGGGTTTCAGCGCCGTGCGCCTGCAGCTCGACGACTCGACGGGTCTTCAGGGCGTCAAGGACGCACTGACGGCCGATCCGCGGCTCAACGTCGACGTCGAGACCGAGCAGCAGTACTACAGCGGGCAGACCAAGCAGTTCCGCCAGACCATCGGGCTGCTGGCGGGCGTCGTCACCTTGATCATGGCGCTCGGCGCCACCTTCGCGGCGCTCAACACGATGTACGCGGCGGTCGGCACCCGCGCCCGCGAGATCGCGACACTGCGCGCGATCGGCTTCGGCGGCACGCCGGTCGTCATCTCGGTGATGCTGGAATCGCTCGTGCTCGCCGTCGTTGGCGGCCTGATCGGCGCCCTGCTCGCCTATCTGCTGTTCAACAACATGGCCGTCTCGACGCTCGGCGCGAATTTCTCGCAAATTGTCTTCCGTTTCTCGGTCACGCCGGAACTGGTGCGGAACGGCCTTCTGATCGCCATTGCGATCGGCATGGTCGGCGGCTTCCTGCCGGCCCTGCGCGCGGCGCGACTGCCGGTGACCACGGCGCTCCGGGCCGCCTGACGGCGCCAGACGCAGGCCGATGACGACGCCCGCGCTCATCGACATTGGCGCGAACCTCGCGCACGACAGCTTCGATCGCGACCGCGACCACGTGATCGAACGCGCACGCCTGGCCGGCGTCGCCGCGATAATCGTCACCGGCAGTTCGCTGGCCGACAGCGATCGCGCCCTCGACCTCTGCCGGCGCTGGCCGCGCTATCTGCGCTCGACCGCGGGCGTGCATCCGCACCAGGCCTCCGGCTTCGGGACGAAGGACGCACCCCGCCTGTCGTCGCTGATCGCGGATCCCCTGGTCGCAGCCGCAGGGGAATGCGGCCTGGACTACTACCGGAATTTCTCGCCGCCAGCCGAACAACGACGCGCGTTCGCGCTGCAACTCGAGCTCGCGGCCTCGCACGGCAAGCCGCTCTTTCTACATGAACGCGCGGCGCACGCGGATTTCCTCGCCATGCTCGGCGAACACGCGGGGCTCGGCGCCCGGGCGGTCATTCACTGTTTCACCGGCGGCATCGCGGAACTCGAGGCCTGCCTCGCCGCCGGACTCTCGATCGGCGTGACGGGCTGGATCTGCGATGAGCGGCGCGGCTCGGCACTGCGCGAGGCGGCGCCGCGCATTCCCGCGGATCGGCTGATGATCGAAACCGATGCGCCTTACCTGCTGCCGCGCACGCTCACGCTGAAACCGCGCGACCGCCGAAACGAACCGATGCATCTCCCCGC
This sequence comes from Gammaproteobacteria bacterium, assembly GCA_031396515.1. Classification (GTDB taxonomy): domain Bacteria; phylum Pseudomonadota; class Gammaproteobacteria; order Steroidobacterales; family Steroidobacteraceae; genus SCUD01. The sequence goes on along the minus strand of JANNKZ010000007.1, from coordinate 3,591 downwards.
CGTGCTGGCGGCGCTGGCCGAATGCCGCGGCGAATCCGCAGAAGCGCTCGCGCGCCGCACGCGGGAGAACGCTCTGCGCTTCTTTGGCCTTACACTCGTGGAATCGATCGGTGCGGATAGACGGCCGAGCTATGTATTACCTGAATAATAACCTGTAAGCGATTGAAATAAAGGTACTTCTGATGGACTTTCAGCGCGCCGCAGCGACGACAGAAGAGCGATTTCGCGAGTCGATCGTGCCCCAACTGTCCGACTACATCCGCATCCCGAACAAGTCGCCGGCGTTCGACGCGAAGTGGCAGGAACACGGCCACATGGATCGCGCCGCCGAACTGATGGCGGCCTGGTGCCGCGAGCAGCCGATCAAGGGATTGCAAGTCGAGATTTTGCGCACGAAAGGCCGCACGCCGCTGCTGTTCTGCGAAATTCCCGGAAGCGGCACGGACACCGTGCTGCTCTACGGCCACATGGACAAGCAGCCCGAGTTCACGGGCTGGATCGAAGGGCTGTCGCCGTGGGAACCCGTGCTGCGCGACGGCAAGCTCTATGGCCGCGGTGGCGCCGACGACGGCTACGCGGTGTTTTCCTCGCTGACGGCGATCCGCCTGCTGCAGGACCAGGGCATCCCGCACGCGCGCTGCATCGTCATGATCGAGGCCTGCGAGGAGAGCGGCAGCTACGACCTGCCCTACTACGTGGACCGTCTCGCCGGCCGCGTCGGCACGCCGAGCCTCGTCGTCTGCCTCGACGCCGAGTGCGGCAACTACGAGCAGCTCTGGTGCACGACGTCGCTGCGCGGCAATCTCGTCGGTACGCTCGCGATCGAAGGATTGACCGAGGGCGTTCATTCGGGCGCCGGCACCGGCATTGCGCCATCCGTATTCCGGATTGCGCGGACGCTGCTGGCGCGCGTCGAGAGCGACGTGACGGGCGACCTGCTGGTGGAAGAACTGAATGCCGCGATTCCCGCCGCGCGAATCGCCCAGGCGCGCGCCGCCGCCGCCGTGCTCGGCGATCAGATTGCCGGCAAGCTGCCCTTCGTGCCCGGCGCGCGGCCGTTGACCGATGCGCCGGTCGAACTCGTGCTGAACAACACCTGGCGTCCGACGCTCGCGGTCACCGGCGCCGCCGGTCTGCCGGCGCTCGAGAACGCGGGCAATGTCCTGCTCCCGCGCATCGAATTCAAGCTCTCGTTCCGCCTGCCGCCGACTACCGACGCGAAGACCGCGGCGGTGGCTGTGAAATCGCGGCTCGAAGCCGATCCCCCCTACGGCGTACGCGTGGAATTCGACGTCGACTCGTCGCTCGCCGGTTGGGACGCGCCGCCGGTCGCGGCCTGGCTCGACCGGGCGATGCATGAAGCCTCACGCGCGACCTTCGGTCGCGACGCGATGTACCTCGGCACGGGCGGGAGCATCCCGTTCATCGGCATGCTCGGCGAGAAATTCCCGGAGACGCAGTTCCTGGTGACGGGCGTGCTGGGCCCGCATGCCAACGCCCATGGTCCGAACGAGTTTCTGCACCTCGCCTGCGCGCGCCACCTGACCGTCTGCGTCGCGAAAGTGATCGAGGCGCATTACCAGCGTCAGGCAGGCTAGCTCCGGCCGAGCGGACTCGGCTCGCACTGGGCGAGCAGTTCGTCCCAGGCGGCTCGCCAGCGTTCCGCCGGATGGGGCGCGACGCCCGGCTCGGGCGGCGGGTACTCGGCTTCGAGCGAAGCGAGCCGCAGCACCTGCGGTGGACGACCTTTCGGGAAAGTCGCGCGCTCAGTGAAAATGATCCGCCCCTCGACCGGGACGTCGCCGGCCAGCGTCTTCACGGCCGCGACGCGGTCGTAGAGCGTTTCCAGCGGGTTCAGGAAGGTCGAGCGCTGGTGGCCGTTCATGACGGCCCACTCGCGCATGTGCTCGCCGCCGAACACGATGCCGGCGGCGTCGCGGAAGTCCACGACCAGCAGCCCGCGCCCGGTCAGCAGCAGGAAGTCGATGTGCAGGTAGCCGCCGCTGCCGTCCGGTATCAGCACGTCCTTCAAGTGTGCAGCCGAGGCCGCCTCGAAGGCGCGGATCAGCTGGCCGCGCGAGCGGCGGCGCATCCAGCGGCGGTACCCGGCGACGCCGGCCAAGACGACCAGCGTCAGCAGCATCACGCCGACGGTCACCTGGAAAATGAGATCGTTTGCCGTCATGCGGCGAGCAGCTCCCGGCGTAACGTGGCGAGATCGGCATCGATATCCGTGCGGCGCAGCGGACGTTCCAGCAACCGCGCCAGCGACGACGGCGGCTCGAGGCGGCGCCCGATCAGCGGCTCGACAATTTCGGAAAATTTCGCCGGATGTGCGGTTGCGACGATCGCCCAGCCGAACCGTGCGCGCTCCGCCTCGGTCATCCGGTGCCAGGCTTCTGCGGCGACAGCCGTATGTGGGCACAGAACGCGACCGCCGGACTGCGCGTCGGCGCAAATGCGGGCGCGGATGGCGTCATCGTCGATGGCGACGGCAGAGAATCGTTTCACGAGGCGGTCGTGATCCGGGTAGAGGTCACGCAGCCGTTCCATGTTGCTCGGGTCGCCCACATCCATTGCATTGGCGATGGTAGCGACCGATGGCCGGGGCCGCCATCGGCCGTCGTCGAAATAGTCGGGGACCGCGCGATTGGCATTGTGCGCCAGCAGGATGCCGCCGATCGGCAGGCCCGCCTCTCGCGTCCAGGCGCAGGCGACGGCGTGACCGAGATTGCCGGAGGGCACGACAAAGCCCGCTGCGCGTCCCTGCTCCGCACCGATCTGCAAGCTCGCCGCCGCGAAGGACGTCATCTGCGGCAGCAGCCGGCCGACGTTGATGCTGTTTGCCGACGACAGTGCAAGCGCGGTCCCCAGTTCCGTGTCCGCCATCGCCTGTTTCGCGAGACGCTGGCAGTCGTCGAACCGCCCGCGAACCGCGAAGGTCCGTACGTTGTCGTCCCAGCAACAGAGCTGCCGCTCCTGTAGCGGCGACACGCCGCCCAGCGGGTAAAGCAGGGCGACCCGGAAACCCGGCCGGCGATGGAATGCCGCGGCGACCGCACCGCCCGTGTCGCCGGAGGTGGCGACCAGGATCGTGAGCGGGCGCGGGTCCGGTCTCGGGATGCGAGCGAGGCAGGCGGCAAGAAAGCGCGCGCCGAAATCCTTGAACGCTGCGGTCGGACCGTGGAACAGCTCGAGCACCGGCGGACCGCCCGGACCGCGGTCCACGAGCGGCGCCGGGAAATCGAAAGCCTCATCCAGGATGTCGTCCAGTCGCTCCGACAGCGGATCGCCCGCAAAAAAAGGCCGCAGCAGGGGCGACGCGACTGCCCGCAGTGTCTCCTGCCCGCCGAATGTGGCCAGATCGAGGCGCGGCATCGAGACAGGAACGTAGAGTCCACCGTCCCCCGCCAGCCCTTCCCGGATCGCCTGCGACAGCGCGACCATCCGGCCGTGGTCGCGCGTGCTCCGATAGTTCATCCGCGATCCAGGATGCGTGCGCCGTCGTCGCCGACCGGCGCCACGTGTGCTGTCGCTTCGAGCCCGTGCCGGGCAAAGGCCGCCGTCATGCCGTCCGCCACGGCACGTGCC
>JANNKZ010000556.1:0-8877 GCA_031396515.1 Gammaproteobacteria bacterium | reverse complement strand
CAGGCCCGCCTCTCGCGCCCAGGCGCAGGCGACGGCGTGACCGAGATTGCCGGAGGGCACGACGAAGCCCGCTGCGCGTTCCTGCTCCGCACCGATCTGCAGGCTCGCCGCCGCGAAGGACGCCATCTGCGGCAGCAGCCGGCCGACGTTGATGCTGTTTGCCGACGACAGTGCGAGCGCGGTCCCCAGTTCCCTGTCCGCCATCGCCTGTTTCGCGAGACGCTGGCAGTCGTCGAAGCGCCCGCGAACCGCAAAGGTCCGCACGTTGTCGTCCCAGCAGCAGAGCTGCCGCTCCTGCAGCGGCGACACGCCGCCCAGCGGGTAAAGCAGGGCGACCCGGAAACCCGGCCGGCGATGGAATGCCGCGGCGACTGCACCGCCCGTGTCGCCGGAGGTGGCGACCAGGATCGTGAGCGGGCGCGTGTCCGGTCTCGGGATGCGAGCGAGGCAGGCGGCAAGAAAGCGTGCACCGAAATCCTTGAACGCTGCGGTCGGGCCGTAGAACAGCTCGAGCACCGGCGGACGGCCCGGACCGTCGTCCACGACCGGCGCCGGAAAATTGAAAGCCTCATCCAGGATGTCGTCCAGCCGCTCCGACAGCGGATCGCCCGCGAAAAAAGGCCGCAGCAGCAGCGATGCAACTGCCCGCAGCGTCTCCTGCCCGCTGAATGTGGCCAGATCGAGGCGCGGCATCGAGACAGGAACGTAGAGTCCACCGTCCCCCGCCAGCCCTTCCCGGATCGCCTGCGACAGCGCGACCATCCGGCCGCGGTCGCGCGTGCTCCGATAGTTCATCCGCGATCCAGGATGCGTGCGCCGTCGTCGCCGACCGGCGCCATGTGCGCTGTCGCTTCGAGCCCGTGCCGGGCAAAGGCCGCCGTCATGCCGTCCGCCACGGCACGTGCCGTTCCTTCCTCGCACCAGGCGAAGACACTCGGCCCGGCGCCCGAGATCGAACAGCCGAGCGCGCCGCCCGCAAGCGCCGCGGCCTTGACCTCGGCGAAGCCCGGTATCAAGCCCGCGCGCTGCGGTTCGATCAGCACGTCTTCGAAACTCGCGCGGATCAGGCCGAGATCGTTCGCATGACAACCGGCGATAAACCCGGCGAGATTGCCGAGCTGCCGGATCGCGTCGGCGAGCCGCACTTCCAGGCTCAGGATGCGGCGTGCCTCGCGCGTCGACAGGAACAACTTCGGGTGCACGACGACGCAGCGGACCGCAGGCGGCACCGGGATGCGCTGCACGTGCGGGGGATCGACACCGACCGTCACGACCAGGCCGCCGAACAGCGAAGGCGCGACATTGTCCGCGTGACGCGAACCGCTGGCGACGGTTTCGCCCGCCACCGCATGCGTGAGGAGTTCCCCCCGCGAGCAGGGCCGGCCGAGCAGTTCGTTCGCGGCGACGACTGCCGCAACCGCGGAGGCGGCGGAACCGCCGAGTCCCGAACCGAGCGGAATGCCCTTCTCGATCGAAAGCGCAATGCCGCTGCCGCCGCCGGTCGCGGCGAGCAGGGACTGGACTGCCCGCCCTGCCGTGTTCAGTTCCGGTTCGCGCGGCAATTCGCCCGCGATGCCCGAGACCGCCGCGATGCGCACGCCGGGCAAGGGACTGCTTTCGGCGCGGACGCGGTCGCCGAGCACCGGAAACGACTGCCCGAGCACGTCGAATCCGACCGCCACGTTGCCGATGCTGGCTGGTGCGAACGCGGTCGCGAAGCGCAGCGCCACGGTCAGAGCCTCGCCCCGAGATAGGCGGCGAGGCGCAGCAGGTCGCCGAATACGCCGCCCGCGGTCACCGCAGGTCCGGCGCCCGGGCCCTGCACGATCAGCGGATTGTCACAGTAGCGGTCAGTGACAAATCGCACGACGTTGTCGGTGAGCGCAATGTGCGCGAACGGATGGTCAGGCTCGACTGCGGCCACCGACACCGTGGCGCCACCGTCCGCGGTCAGGCGGCCCACGTAGCGCAAGCGCCTGCCGTCGCGATTTGCGGCGGCGAGGCGTTCGGCCATGCGCGCATCGAATTCCGGCAGCCGGCGCATGAATTCGGCGACGTCGCAGTCGCGCAGCTCCGCCGGTACCAGGCTCTCGACTTCGACGCCCGCCAGTTCGAGCGACAAGCCCATCTCGCGCCCGAGGATCACGAGCTGCGGGCGACGTCCATCCCCGACAAGTCGTCGCGTGGATCGGGCTCGGTGAAACCGCGCTCGCGGGCCTCCGTGACGATCGCCGAGAACGGCCGGCTGCCGTCGTACTGATTGAACAGGAACGCGAGCGTGCCCGAGAAAATGCCTTCGATGAGCCGCACGCCGTCACCGGTCTCGCGCAGGTCGCGCAGCGTTAGGATGATCGGCAGGCCCGCACCCACCGTCGCTTCATACAGGTAGTGCCTCCCGGATTCGCGGCGCGCCTGCTGCATGTTCCGATAGTCCGGCCAGGGGGCGCTGTTTGCCTTCTTGTTCGGCGTCACGACGTGCAGTCCGGCCGCGAACCAGCCGGCGTAACGCTCGGCAATTCGGGCATCCGCCGTGCAGTCGATCATGACCCGGTGCGGCAGGTGTGGCGCTGCCACGTGGGCGGCAAAGCGATCGAGATCGAGTGCGACGCCCTCGCGTTCGAGCATCTCGCGCCAGCGTGCGAGGTCGATGGCGGTTTCCGCGAGCAGCATGCGCTTCGAGGTCGCAATGCCGCGCACACGCAGATCGAGATTGAAGTCGCGCCGGAAACGTTCGGCCTGCGAGGCGAGCTGCTCGATCAGCACCGCGCCGACCGTGCCCGGGCCCACCAGGCCGACGGACAGCGTGTGCGGCGACAGGTAGAAACCGGAATGCACGGCGCGCAGCGCTTTCGCCGTGTCCGCGCGGTCGACGACCACCGAGATGTTCCGTTCGGAAGCGCCCTGCGCGATCGCGCGCACGTTGACGCCGGCGCGGCCGAGCGCGCCGAAGAGCTTGCCCGACATGCCGTGACTGCCAGCCATGCCGTCGCCGACGATGGCAATGATCGCGCAGGCGGTCGCGACATCCACGCTTTGCACCTGGCCGTCCCGCAGCTCGGCGGCGAATGCCCGCCGGACAGCCTGTTCGGCCGCCGCCGCTTGCGCCGCCGGGATGGCGAAGCAGATCGAATGCTCGGAACTGCCCTGGGAGATCAGGATCACGGAGATGCCGGCTTCGTGCAGCGCGCCGAACAGGCGATGCGCGGTGCCCGGCACGCCGATCATGCCGGCGCCCTCGAGGTTGAGCAGCGCGACATCGTCGATGCTCGTGATGCCCTTGACCACCTGCGCCGATTCCGGACTCGCGACGATGCGCGTGCCGGGCCGGTCGAGCGCGAACGTGTTGCGGATCCGGATCGGTATGCTCTTGCCGACCGCAGGCGCCATGGTTTGCGGATGGATTACCTTGGCGCCGAAATATGCGAGTTCCATGGCCTCGTCGTACGACAGCGAATCGATCACGCGTGCATCCGGCACCTGGCGCGGGTCGGCCGAGAGCACGCCATCCACGTCGGTCCAGATGACAATCTCGACCGCGTCCAGCAGCGAACCGAAGATGGAAGCCGAGAAGTCGCTGCCATTGCGGCCCAGCGTGGTCTGCAGGCCGCGCGTGTCGGTCGCGACGTAACCGGGAATGACCAAGACAGCTTCGGCATCGAGCGGCATCTTCGCTGCCGCACGTTCACGCGACGTCTCCCACTGCACGCGCGGACCGAGCGCGCCCCATTCGACGGCGACGATGTCGCGCGCGTCGATCCAGCGCACCGACCGTTGCGGGTCGAGTGCCGACAGGAAAGCAGCAAACAGGCGCGTGGACCAGAGTTCCCCGAATCCGGCGACGCGTTCCTCGAGGTCACGCCCCGCCGCGCGCACGAGCGTCACGGCCTGCAGCAGGCGTTCGAGATCGGCGAGATCCGCGTTGAAGCCCGTGCCGAAAACCTGAGCGGCCGACGGGTCCAGCAGTTCGGTCGCTATGCTCTCGTGCCGTTGGCGCAAGCTGGCCAGCAGCCGATCCGCGCGCGCACGATCGCCGGCGGCGGATGCCGCCACCAGCCCGATCAGTTCATCGGTGACGCCGCGACAGGCCGAGAGGACGAGCGCAACACGCCGTTCCGGAAAGCCCATGACGATGCCCGCGACGCGGCGGAAGCAACCGGCGTCCGCGACGCTCGAGCCACCGAACTTGTGCACGATCCAGCGTTCTGCCGGCGATGCCACGACTACTCCCGCTTGCCCGGCGGCGCTCAGTGTGCACCGCAAAATGCTCCCGGCATCTTCCCGTGCGAATGGAACAAACGCAAGTAAACCGGCAGCTTACGTCGCATCCTCAACGGAGTAGTTGCCACCAGCGCAGGATGCGCGTGCCGCCGGGAAACCGGAGCATGCGCAGCAGTACGCGTACCGCCATGCGATCCGTGCGCGACAAGGCGAAGCGCGCATGCAAGGGCTTCAACAACGCCGGACGGAGTGCGATGCGATCGACGCCGCTCGCTTCGAAGTCGAAGGCGCCTTCCACCGCGGAGAGCCGCCACTTGCCGGCGCTTGGCATTGAGAGGTTCGGCTTCGTCAGAATCTCGGGGAGCGTCGGGCCACGATAGCCGGCGATGACCAGAAGTTCTCCACCGTCGGGCGTCGCGCCGCGAATCACCAGCCGATCGGCGGGGCCACGGCTCGCGATGCGATAGACGGGTGCGGCAGCTGCGTTTGACATCGACAGACTATAGACGCCGCCGAACGCAGCAACCACCGCAGGCCTCTTGCGGCATGATGCGCGCCATGGCCTGGAACCCCGCACTTTCCGGATTGCTCGCTTGCCCGCAATGCGGCGCCCGGCTTGCGGGCACCGGCTGCCTCCCCTGCCGCACCGACTATCCGACGATTGGCGGGATCCCCTGGCTGATGCCCGAACCGCGCATCGCCCTGCTCGAGTGGCGAGGCCGGCTGCATCACCTCCTCACGAGCTACTCGACGGAGGCCGCTCGCCAGCGCGTCGCGCTGGAACGCGACGGCATCGGACCGTTGACGAAGCGGCGCCTCCAGCACGTCGCCGCCGCGCTCGAGGACCAGGCGGCGCGCGTGCGCGAACTGATGCAGCCCCTCGGCGTGGATAAGCGTGGCGAAGCGCATGCCGTGCACGTGGCGCTCGGCACGGAATTGCCGCTGACGCAGGGCCTGTCGAGTTACTACGCCAACCTGCACCGCGACTGGTGCTGGGGCGACCCTGAGAACCGCGCGAGCGCCGCCGCCGTGCTCGCGAGCCTGCCGTCCGGCTGGCGCCCGGAACGGATGCTCGTGATCGGCGCGGGCGCAGGCCGCCTGGCCTACGACCTGCACGCGAAGCTCGCGCCCGCGCTCACCGTCGCGCTCGACTTCAATCCGCTGTTCCTGCTCGCCGCGAAGCAGGTTCTCGCGGGCCGCACGCTCGAACTGTACGAATTTCCCATCGCACCGCGCACGATCGCGGACCACGCGCTGCTCCGGCCGCTCGCAGCGCCGCAACCCGCGCTGCCCGGACTTGAGCTGCTGCTCGCGGATGCCTCCGCGCCACCGTTTCAGCCGGGCTGCTTCGACCTGGTGCTGACACCCTGGTTCGTTGACGTAGCCGGTGAGCCGATTGCGCGAGTGGTCGCGCGCGCCAACGGTCTGCTGAAAACGGGCGGCCTGTGGATCAATCACGGTTCGCTCGCTTTCGCCGAGGCCGCTCCGGCCGAGGCGGTCAGCCTGGAGGAGTTGCTCGAGCAGTTGCCGGCGACCGGATTCGCGGGCGCGCTGCCGCAAGAAACCGCGATGCCCTATCTCGCCTCGCCGGCGAGCCGCCACGCGCGGCGCGAGACGGTGATCACTTTCTGCGCGCGTAAGGAACGCGATGCGACGATGCCGGAGCGCGGTCGTCCCGTTCCGGATTGGCTGCAACGAAGCGACCTGCCGGTACCCGTGCTGCCGCAGTTCCGGGCGCAGTCCCTGTCGACGCGCGTGTACGCATTCCTGTTCGCGATGATCGACGGCGAGCGCACGGTCCGCGACATGGCGCGCTTGATGGAACAGCAGAAACTGATGACCGCGGAAGACGCAGAACCCGCGATCCGAAGGTTCCTGGCCCGTTCCCTCGCGGAATCCGGGCGACTTCCTGCATTCTGACGTCTCTACGGGGCGACAGACGACAGGGAATATTGCGCGTTCGGATCAGTCTCATATCTCAGGAGCCGGATGACCGGCTACCGGAGGTATGACTATGAACAAGTTCGCCACTATCCTGATCGCGCTCGGCCTGATGGCAGGATGCGCCGCAAGCGGCGTCGGCCTGCGCAGCGCCACCGACCGCCTCGACGACACCTCGCAGTCGTTCTACCGCCAGCTCGCATCGGAACCGGCCTCGCGCGGAACCGTCCTCGATGCGGAACAGTTCGCCGATGCCACGCACGACTTCAACCGCGAAGTCCGTGACGGCCGTTCGGCGGACGTGATCGCGCCGTTATTCGACCGCGTCGCCGATCGGTACCACGACCTGCGCGAGCAGCTCGACGACCGCGACTACGGCAATCGCTATCGCGAAGCCGGCTTCGATCGCGTGACCGAAGCGTATCTGGACGTCGAGCGCGCGATGGACCGCCAGTACGGCAGGCGCTACAGCTCTCGCAATTGAGGATCGCCGCGCAGTCCGGCGCAGTCTACCGAGTACGAATTCCCTAATGATCCAGGAGGATCTTGCAATGATTCATGGAACGAAAATTCTGGCCGCAGCGATTGCAGTGCTCATTTCAGCGCCAGCGCTGGCCGGTAACCCGGATCGGCCCAAGGATACCAACGGCGATGGCAAAGTGGATTTCGCGGAAGTCCAGGCAGCGCGTCCCGATTGGACCAAGGATCAGTTCGACAAGGCCGACGCGAACCGCGACGGCATCTTGACCGACGCTGAATTGAACGCGTTGCCCGGCGAAGGCCACCACTACGGCACCGTAGACTCGGACAAGGACGGCAATTACTCGCTGGACGAAGTCCGTGCCACGCATCCGAACCTGACGCAGCAGGAATATGCGGCTTGGGATGCGAACCAGGACGGCAAGGTCAGCAAGGACGAGCTGAAGAAGACGACGGACAAGCCGAAAACTGAGTAATCAGGCTTTTCGATAGACGAGGGCCGGGCACTCTGTGTCCGGCCTTTCTTGTTCCTGGCGGACCGTGGTCCCACCGTGGACATGGCGCGGAACTCACCTTCGCTAATCTCGAGCCGCCGTTCGGCGGCCGACTTGACTAGCAATCCACAATCGGCGCAGATTCCCTGACCACATTCACTATTGCGGGAGTTGCGTCATGAAGCTTGCTGTCAAGGGGTTGGTGCTCGGACTAGTCTTCGCAATTCTCGGTTGCAACGGCGGAGAATCGGCGTCGCAAAACGAGCCGGAAGGTCGAAGCGAACAATCGATTCTCGGCGTCTACAAGAACACAGTCGACGGGATCGGTGTTGAACTCAAGGCGAACGGCAAAGCAATCCTGTCCGTCGATGATCAACCCTTTGAGACCACGTGGGAACGCGACGGCGCGGACCGCATCATCGTTTACGGCGAGGAAGGGATGCGCATGCCATACAACTTCAATTCCGACGGCAATCTGTCGGACGACATGGGCCTCGGCAGCGTTCTACGCAAGCAGTAATGCACCCTGCGTGCCCCACCCCCGCGAGCCCAGCCATGGTTCCGCCCACGAGGTGAACGACGTACGAGCCATTCCGCTGTAAGCGCAGACGAGGTGTAGAGCCGCACGCGACTATCTTTGCGGAGGTTAGTGAATACGCCGTGTCGCGCCGGAACGTCTCGGATACGTATTTGGTGGGCCGTGGTGGGATCGAACCACCGACCAACTGGTTAAAAGCCAGATGCTCTACCACTGAGCTAACGGCCCATCGGAGGGCGCGAATAATACCCGACCCCGGGTGAGCAGGCACGGGCGACCGCGAGTCGCAAGAAGTCCCTCCGCTGCGTACTATATCGGCGTGCTGCGCCCAACGAGGACGGCGTCCCTCCGGATCGTCGCTGACGACGGCGACGACCTGCATTTTTGTTCCACCTGCACCTTTTCCCGGGCTTGCCTCGACGAAGGCTTGGACAAGGCGTCCTTGCGCGACCTCCACGTCCTCGTTGCGCACAGCGGACCGCATCCGCCGGGCACCCACATATTTCGCGAAGGCGACCCCTTTCGGGCGATCGCCGCAGTCCGCTCAGGAACTGTGAAAACCTATCGGACAGGACTGGATGGCCGGCAGCAAGTACTTGGCTTCCATGTCGCCGGCGAACTCGTCGGCCTCAGCGCCATCGACAGCGATCGCTATCCCTGCAACGCAGTCGCCCTCGACGCCGTGCACCTTTGCCGGTTTTCTTTCGAGCAGATGGCGATGCTGGCCACGCGCCTGCCGGGCCTGCAAAAGCAACTTTTTCGCCTGATCAGCCGCGACATCGGTCATGCCGAGGCACTGGCGGGAGACCATTCGGCCGAAGAAAGGCTTGCGGCCTTCCTGGTCTCGCTCATTGATCGTCTTGCGGTACCGCTCGGTGCACTTCCGCGGGTCGCGCTGGCGATGCGGCGTTCCGATATCGCCAATTACCTTCGCCTCGCGCCGGAAACGGTCAGCCGCCTGTTGCGCCAGTTTCAAGAGCGTGGTCAGGTCCGCGTTCGCAAGCGGGAACTGGAAGTCATCGATCTGGAAGGATTGCGACGGCTTGCCGCCCCCGTGATTCGCAATTGATCCAGATCAAGGCGCCGGCCACGCCCTTGCCGGAAGATTGGGAGGTGGAACCGGGAGGTCTGCCATGAACAGCACACGAAAACTCTGGATCGGCCTGGCGACCCTGCTGGTGGTCTCCTTCTCGGTGCTGCTGCTGA
>JANNKZ010000546.1:0-4176 GCA_031396515.1 Gammaproteobacteria bacterium | reverse complement strand
CGTCCACCGCATCTGGCTCGGTAACCTGAAAGCGGGCGAGCACGAGATTGTCGCGTTCTTCACCGGCCAGGGCACGCACGAGCGCGACTACAAGCGCGGCGCGACGCTCGCGATCGAAAAGGGTGTCGGCGCCAAGTACGTCGAGCTCAAGATCAGCGACCGCCTGCGCAAGCTGCAACCCGAGTTCGTGGTCCGCGTCTGGGAGTGATCCCGCGATGCTTCCCACTCTGCTGATGATCGCGGCGCTGACGGCCACTGCGGCTGCCGTCCCCGACGCGACGGCGCCGCCGCCGCCCCGCCTGCCGGCCGTCAAGGTGCAGGACCTGCACTACGGCGACGTCCTCTTCTATTTCTACCAGCACGATCACTTCAACGCGCTGGTGCGCCTCGCGGCCTACCGGTACCAGGGCCGGCTCGCCGCCCACGCGCGCGATGCGGAACTGCTGCGCGGCGGGCTCTACCTGTCGCTCGGCCAGCATCGCGAGGCGCGCGAAATCTTCGAGCGCCTTCTCGCTGACGCGTCGACGCCGCCGCAGGTGCGCGACCAGGCGTGGTTCTATCTCGGAAAGGTGCTCTATGCCGCGGGCCTGTTCGCCCAGTCGGAACAGGCGCTGCGCTCCGTCACCGGCACGCTCACGGTCGGGCTCGATTCCGAACGCCGGCTCCTGATCGCACAGGGACTGATGTACCGGCAGCGCTACGACGAGGCGATCGCCGTCCTCGAAGTCTGGCAGGGACCGCCGCAGTGGATGGCCTACGGGCAGTTCAACCTCGGCGTCGCGCTGGTGCGGGCGGGCAGGGCGGAACGGGGCCTGCAGCTTCTCGACAGCGTCGGGCTGATGGTGACCGAGAATCCCGAGCTCGCGGCGTTGCGCGACAAGGCGAACCTCGCCATTGGCTACGCGCAGCTGCAGGCGGGCAATCCGCTGGCGGCGCGCGCGGCGCTCGAGCGCGTGCGGCTGTCGGGCCTGCAATCGAGCAAGGCGCTGCTCGGCGCCGGCTGGGCCGACGCGGCCTCCAAGAAATTCCGCAAGGCGCTCCTGCCCTGGCAGGAACTGCAGGGCCGGAACCTCCTCGACGCGGCCGTCCAGGAATCGTATCTCGCGGTGCCCTACGCCTATGCCGAGCTCGGCGCGATGGCGCAGGCGGTCGAGTACTACGAGGGCGCGATCGCAGCCTATGACTCGGAGCGCTCGCGTATCGGCGAGTCGATCGAGGCGATCCGGGCGGGGCGGCTGCTGGCCGCCGCACTCCGGGCGGAAGGCGACGGGCGCGAGGGCTGGTTCCGGCAGCTCGCTGAAGTGCCGGACGCGCCGGAATCGCGCTACCTCTATCACCTGCTCGCGGGCCACGAATTCCAGGAAGGCCTCAAGAGCTATCGCGCGCTCGAGTCGATGGCGAGCAACCTCTCGGGCTGGGCCGACAGCCTCGGCGCCTTCGGCGACATGGTCGCAACACGCCAGCAGGCATTCGCCGCGCGCTTGCCGACGGCGGACGCGCGCCTCGCCACGGTGGACGTCGGCACGCTGAACGAGCGGCGCGATGGGCTGCACGCGCGCCTGGAATCGGCGCTCGCCGAGCGCGACGTCTATGCGCTGGCGACGCCGCAGGAGCGTGAATGGCTCGACCTGCTGAATGCGGTGGATGTGGAGCTCGCGTCCCGGGCCGGCGACGCGACGCAGGACGAGGCGCGTGAGAAAGCGCGGCTCGCGCGCGGCGTGCTGCTCTGGCGCCTTGACCAGGACTGGAAGATCCGCAGCTGGCAGGCGAAGCGCGCCGTGCGCGAGCTCGATGCCGCGGTGTACGACGCCCGTACGCGCGAAACCGCCTCGTCGCGGGCACGCGAGGGCGCGCCCGAGCGCAATGCCGCATTGGGCGTGCGGGTCGCCGCCGTTTCGCCGCGCGTCGCCGCGCTCGCCGTGCGCGTCGATGCCGCCAAGGCGAAGCAGAGCCGTCATCTCGCGGACCTGGCCATCGCCGAACTCGAAGCGCAGCGCCAGCGCCTCGACGAATACTCGGTGCAGGCGCGTTATGAGCTGGCGACAATCTATGACAGCGCGACGTCCGGGCAGCTGCCGCCGCCCGCCGACGCGCTGCAGGCGCCGCCGTGAAGCGCGCACTGCTGCCGGCCCTGCTGTTATGCGCGCTGCCGGCTGCGGCGGCCGACCGTGAGCCGACGCTCAAGGACCTGAAGCGCCCGCCGCCCGAGGTGCGCACCGGCGAGACTGTCGCGCCGAACCCGGATCGCGCGCGGGACCTGTACCGGCGCTTCCTGGAACTCGAGGCCGGCGATCCGGCGCTTCGCACCGAGGCGATGCGCCGCCTGGGCGACCTGCAGCTCGAGGCGGGCGACACCGTGCGCGGCGAGACGCCCGGCCTCGGAGTCGAGGAGACGCGCGAGGCGATCGCAATCTATACGAAGCTGATCGAGACCCAGCCGGACTACCCGCGCGCCGACGCCGTGCTGTACCAGCTCGCGCGCGGCTGGGAGGCGCTCGGCGACGCCGACAAGGCGCTGTACTACCTCGACCGGCTGGTGGCGAAATATCCGTCGAGCCTGCGCGTCGACGAGGCGCAGTTCCGCCGCGGCGAGATCCTGTTCATCGGCAAGCGCTATCCGGAGGCGCAGCGCGCCTACGAGGCGGCGAGCGCCTTCGGCGAGACGAGCGAATTCTACGAGCAGAGCCTGTACAAGCTCGGCTGGTCGCTGTTCAAGCAGTCGGAGAACGAGGCCGCGATCGATCCGTTCGTGAAGGTGCTCGACCTCAAGCTGCTCGATCCGGCGCTGCCGGGGCAGGTCACGGATCCCGCGGAACTGCCGCGCGCCGACCGCGAGCTCGTGCAGGACACGTTCCGCGTGCTCAGCATCGGCTTCTCGTACGTGGACGACAAGGACACGCTTGACCGCTATCTCGCCCGGCGCAGCGAGATTCCCTATGGCTACATGCTGTACTCGGAGCTCGGCGACCTGTACGTCACGAAGGAGCGCTACACGGACGCCGCCGACACCTACCGCGCGTTCGTGGGCCGCTTCCCGGATCACGAGCGCGCGCCGCTCCTGCAGATGCAGGCGATCGACGCTTACAAGAAGGGCGGCTTCGCGCAGCTCGTGCTGGACGGCAAGAAGGAATTCGTCGAGCGCTATCGGCTCGGCAGTTCCTACTGGGCCGCGCGCACGCCCGAGCAGTTCCCGCTGGTTGCGCGCGAGCTCAAGACCAACCTGACCGACCTCGCGCAGTACTACCACGCCGAGGCGCAGCGCACGAAGAAGAAGCCCGACTATCACGAGGCGGCGCGCTGGTACCGCGAGTTCCTCCAGTCGTTCCCGGACGACCCGACCGCCGCCGCGACCAACTACTTGCTCGCCGAGACGCTGTTCGAGAGCGAGGACTTCCGCGGCGCGGCGCTCGAGTACGAGCGCACCGCCTATGCCTACGCGTTCCACGAGAAGTCGGCGGCGGCCGGCTATGCCGCGCTCGTCGCCTACGAGCGCGAGGGCAAGTCGCTCGCGGGCGCCGGCGCGGATGCCTGGAACCGCCAGCGCCTCGAGAGCCAGCAGCGCTTTGCGATGACCTTCCCGGCGCATCCGGAGAGCTCGACGCTGCTGACACGCACGGCGCGCGAATACTATGACCTCAAGGACCTGCCGCGCGCGCTCGAAGTCGCGGGGCTCGTGCTGGCGCGCCAGCCGCCGGTCGAGCCCGCGATGCAGCGCACGGCCTGGACAGTCACCGGCAACGCGCAGTTTGACACCGGCCGTTTCAAGGACGCGGAAGGCGCCTATCTCCAGGTGCAGTCCTTACTGGTGCCACAGGACCCGGAAGCGGCCGCCATCAACGAACGTCTCGCCGCTTCCATCTACAAGCAGGGCGAGGCGAAGCAGGGCGCCGGCGACGCCGCCGGCGCGGTCGAGGACTACCTGCGGGTCGGCCGCCTTGCGCCGGGCGCCGCGATCCGCGAGACCGCGGAGTTCGACGCGGCGGCGCTGCTGGTCGGTCTCAAGGACTGGCCGCGCGCGATCGCCGTCCTGGAATCCTTCCGCAGCGCCTGGCCGTCGAGCGCCCGCCAGCCGGACGTCACGCGCAACCTCGCGCTCGCTTACCTCGAAGGCGGTCGTCCGGGCGACGCCGCCGGCGAGTTCGAGCGCATTGCCGCGAGCCCGGGCGAGACGCCGGA
>JANNKZ010000543.1:0-4007 GCA_031396515.1 Gammaproteobacteria bacterium | reverse complement strand
TTGCGGGCACCGGTGTCCGAGTCCTTGCTGCAGGCGCCGAGAAACAGGGCGAGCAGCAGCAGGAGGGCGGTGGTGGCGACGCGCATGGTCAGCGCCGGATTCGATGAATGGCGTGACGGTACCGGCTCAGACCGGCGCATTCAATGGCGGTTTCAAACGGGCCGGCTCGATGCCTGGTCCGTCGGTCGTGGCCGGGCGGTCAGGCCAACAGGTTCAGGAACAGCGTAATGATCAGCGCGTTCGTAAAGTCGATGAAGAAAGCGCCGACGATCGGAGCGACCAGGAAAGCGCGCGGCGCCGGGCCATAGCGCTCCACGATCGCCCGCATGACCGCCATCGCGTTCGCGGTCGTGCCGAGCATGAAGCCGATGAACCCGCCGCTCATGACGGCCGACTCGTAGTTGCTCCCCATTATGCGGAACACCGGCCCGGCGGCGACCGCGGCGGCAATCGCCACCTGCACGACGAGGATCGCAATCAGCGGCAATACCAGCCCGGAAAGCTCCCAGAGCTTCAGGGTCATCAGCGCCATCACGAGGAAAAGTGTCAGCGTGACGATGCCGAAGGCATTGATGAACCGGTGCGACAGGCCGATCCAGCCGGTTGCGTCGTCGAGATTCCGGATGCCGGCGGCGACCAGCATGGCGCCGATATAGGCGGGCAGCTTCATCCCGAGCGCCGCGAACCCGTGGCTGACCCAGGATCCCGCCCACATGGCGACCAGGATGAACACCAGGCTCTTCATGATGGGCCAGGCGTTCTCGTCGTCATCCGCGGTCGCCGGCGGGACGGGCGCCGCGTCTTCCAGCGCATCAGCGATCGCGGTCGCGCCGGCCGTCGATCGTCGCGCCGCGCGCAGCTTGTACCGCTCGACGAGGAGCGTGCCGACCGGACCGCCGATCAGTCCGCCGGCAATGATGCCGCCGATCGCGACCGAGACGGCGATCGATCCCGCGCCGACGATGCCGGCTTGTTCGAAGTCCGCTGCGAAGGCAAGGCCGGTCGCGGGGCCGCCGGTCAGCGTGACCGAACCCGCCAGCACGCCGAAGAGCGGATCGAGGCCGAAGGCCAGCGCAATAAGGACGCCGACGACGTTCTGCGCCACGGCAAACAGGCTCGCGAGCAGGAAAAACCACAGCACCTGCGGACCGCCGACGCGCAACAGGGAGACGCTCGCCCCGAAACCGATCGTCGTGAAGAACGCGATCATCAGCGGGCTCTGCAGCGTCGTGTCGAACTGGAATAGCGTGACGCCCTGGCCGTGGGCGATCAGGATCGCAACCGCGACCAGCAGCCCGCCCAGCACCGGCGTCGGCAGGTTGTATCGCTCGAGCAGCGGAATGGCACGGCGCAGCCCCTGACCCGCCAGCAGCGCGACGCCGGCGAATCCCAGCGTCTGCATCAGGTCGAGTTCGGCAATCACGGAATCACTTCGCGCCTTCGCCGGACAGCACATAGCCCGAGCGGCATCGAGCGGGGAGGTAGCGATCGATGACGCTGGTCACGCCGATGTCGGAAACGGTCGCGCCTTCGCCTGCCGGTTTCGCCTCCATCGCTTCCTCGTCTTCGACCGTGGCATTGCCGCATTGCCAGACGAGGCCGCCGTCCCCGGTGACGAACGGCCGCAACGACAAGAGATGGTTGCGGATGCGGGGATTCGCCTGCGAGCCATAGGCGATAACGATCGTGCCGTTCCAAATTTCGATCGACTCGACGTAGCGGCTCGCTTTGATCGCTTCTTTCAGCGACTTCCGATCCGCCAGATCCGTTTCGCTGGCGGGCCAGAGGCCGTTCTCGTTTACGTGCGCCTGTACGCGACCCTTGTAATCGGCCGCGAGCTTGAGGCCTTCCGTCACCTGTGTCCGGACGGTGTAATCCTGCCAGGCGGGTATCGCGATCGCCGCCAGTATGCCGAGCGGAAAAATGCTGCAGCCGGCCGCGATCGCGGCGACCACCCAGCCGGACAGCTGCTGCGCCGGGGCGGCATTGGCGACACGCGCAGGTTCGACCTTCGCGCCGACCACGACGGTCCGCGCGATCAGGTCGTGCAGCGACTGGCGCTTCTCGGTGAACGCCACGGTCAGGTAACCGATCAGGAAGGTCACGCTCGTGAGCCACGAGGCGAAGTAGCGGGCGCTCGCGCGGCCGAAGCCGATGCGTTCGCCCGCGAGATTCGTCAACTTGATCCCGCAGGCGAGCTTGCCGGGCGTCGCCTGCTTGCGGCTGCTCTCGAACAACGCGTGGTACAGCCACGGCGCAGCGACGGCCAGCAGCCACCACCACCAGCCAAAACCGGCGAACGCCCGAAATGGGTTCTCGGGCGGTGTCGAGTCCATGCCGATGTTCACGCCGAGAAAAACCATCGAAGCGAACATCAGGCCGAAGTAGAAGATGGCGACCAGGATTCCCTGGTCGATCGCGAAGGCGCCGGCACGCAGCCAGAAGCCCGCGTAGACCGCTTCATCCGCTTTCGCAACGACCGGAGCCGCGGTCCCGTGCGGATGACCGCAGTTCGCGCAATAGTTGCCGCCTGCCACGGCCTGCGTGCCGCACTGGGTGCAGTACAAGCTGGATTCTCCCCGCCAATTCCGAGAGCATACCCTGTCGCGAAGTGGAGCCGACCGAATGCCGAATTCCCGCTGCCGAACGTCCCCATGGCGCGCATTGCTGCCGGCGCTGTCGCTCGCCGCCCTGAATGCCGTCGCCGAGGAACCCGCGAAAACGTCCGCGAGCGAGACGCCCGAAAATTTCATTCCCCGCACGGAGGCCTTCGACCACCACAAGCGCGAGGAAATGATTCCGATGCGCGACGGCGTGAAGCTCAAGACCTTCATCCTCGTGCCGAAAGGCGCGAAGGACGCGCCGATCCTGCTGACGCGCACGCCGTACAACGCCTCGGCGCGCATCGCGCGCTTCCCGAGCCCGAACCTGCTCGCCGCGGCTCCGCAGATGCTCGACACTGCGGTCGCGGCCGGCTACATCATCGTGTACCAGGACGTGCGCGGAAAATACGGTTCCGAAGGCGACTACGTGATGACGCAGCCGTTGCGCGGCCCGCTCAACCGCACCGAGACGGATCACGCGACCGACTGTTACGACACGATCGAGTGGCTGGTGAAGAACCTGCCGGAGTCGAACGGCCGTGTCGGAACGATCGGCGGTTCCTACGAAGGCTATACGACGGTGATATCCACCGTGCGTCCGCATCCGGCGCTCAAGGCCGCGGTGCCCTTCGCGCCGATGATCGACGGCTGGATGGGCGACGACTGGTTCCACTACGGCGCCTTCCGTCACCACGGCATGCTCGAGTACACCTACGACCAGGAAGCCACGCGCAAGAACGAGGAGAAGTGGTGGTCAGGCGTGTACGACACCTATGACGAGTTCCTGCGTATGGGCTCGGCCGGGGCGATGGCAAAGTCGCGCGGTCTCGAGCAGCTCGGTTTCTGGCGGGCCGTCTCCGAGCACCCGGCCTACGACGCGTACTGGCAGGAACAGGCGGTGGACAAGTTGCTCGCGAAGGAGCCGGTGACGGTGCCGATGATGATCGTCGCCGGCATTTTCGACCAGGAGGACATCTACGGCGGGCCCGCACTCTATAAGGCACTGGCGCCGAAGGACTCCGCGGGGAAGTTCGTGCATCTCGTGCTCGGGCCCTGGAATCACGGGCAGGCCAGGCGCGAGGGCCGCGGAATCGGCGCGATCCAGTTCGAAGGCGACACGGCCGGCTGGTTCCGCCGGACGGTCATGCAGCCTTTCCTCGATCACCACCTGAAGGGCGCGCCGAAACCGGAAACGCCGCGCGTGCTTGCATACGAAACGGGCGCGAACGTCTGGCACCGGCTCGACGACTGGCCGCGTGCCTGCGCCGAAGGTTGTGCCGCGAAGGCGCGGAATCTGTATCTGCAGGCGGACGGGAAACTCGGCTTCGAGACGCCGGCTGCGTCGAAGACCGGATTCGACGAATACGTCTCCGATCCCGCTAAGCCCGTGCCGTACCGGCAGCG
>JANNKZ010000539.1:0-5686 GCA_031396515.1 Gammaproteobacteria bacterium | reverse complement strand
AAGGCCCGGCTTCGGATCCCGGCACCTGGCACGACCCGGAGCGCGACGCGACCACACTGCCGATGATCGAGGCTGCGGTGTCCGCCGGGATGCCGGTATTCGGCATCTGCCGCGGCTTCCAGGAAATGAACGTGGCCTTCGGCGGCACGCTGTGCCAAAAGCTCCAGGATCAACCGGGCAACCTCGACCATCGCGAAGACACCAAGGCGCCGCTCGAAGTGCAGTACGCGCCCGTGCACGAAATCGAGCTGGTCAAGGGCGGCCTCCTGCACGGCATCGCAGGGCAGGACCGCATCAAGGTGAATTCGCTGCATTCGCAGGGCGTGGACCGGCTCGCAGTGCGGCTCGTGCCCGAGGCAAAAGCGGATGACGGCGTGATCGAGGCTTTCCGCGTCGCCGACGCGCCAGCCTTCGCACTCGCCGTGCAATGGCATCCGGAATGGCAGGTGATGGAAAACCCGTTCTCACGCGCGCTGTTTTCGGCTTTCGGCAAGGCCGGCCGCGAACGCGCGGCAAGGACCCGCCGATGAGCGCCATCCAGCAGTTCCTGAAGGATCACGCGATCACCGAAGTCGAGGCGATCATCCCCGACATGGCGGGCGTCGCGCGCGGCAAGATCATGCCAGCGGCAAAATACGCCGAGGACGAGGGCATGCGCCTGCCCGAGTCGCTCTTCCTGCAAACGGTCACCGGCGAGTACCCGGACGACGACAGCGCGATCCATCCGTCGGAGATCGATATCGATCTCATCGGCGACCCGAAGACGATCCGTGTCGTGCCCTGGGCCGCCGAGCCGACCGCGCAGGTGATCCACGACTGTTTCTACGACGACGGCCGGCCGGTGCCGATGTCGCCGCGCTACGTGCTGCGCCGCGTGCTCGAGCTCTATTCGGCGCGCGGCTGGCGACCGGTGGTCGCGCCGGAACTCGAATTCTTCCTGGTCGAGCCGAACACCGACCCGGACTATCCATTGAAGCCACCGGTCGGCCGCTCGGGCCGTCCCGAAATCGGGCGCCAGGCCTACAGCATCGCCGCAGTCAACGAATTCGACCCGCTGTTCGACGACATGTACGCCTTCTGCGAGGCGCAGGACCTCGACATCGATACGCTGATCCACGAGGCGGGCGCGGCGCAGATGGAAATCAACCTGAACCACGGCGATGCGCTCGACCTCGCCGACCAGGCGTTCCTGTTCAAGCGCACGGCGCGCGAGGCGGCGCACCGCCACAAGATGTATGCGACCTTCATGGCGAAGCCGCTCGCGGGCGAGCCGGGCAGCGCCATGCACATCCACCAGAGCGTGGTGGACGCGACGACCGGCAAGAACATCTTCAGCGAGGCAGACGACAAGCCGTCGGCGCTGTTCGAATCGCACATCGCCGGCCTGCAGAAATACCTGCCGGCCGCGATGTCGCTGTTTGCGCCGAACGTCAACAGCTACCGGCGCATCACGCGCTACAACTCGGCGCCGATCAACGTGCAGTGGGGCTACGACAACCGC
Organism: Gammaproteobacteria bacterium; assembly: GCA_031396515.1. Taxonomy (GTDB): domain Bacteria; phylum Pseudomonadota; class Gammaproteobacteria; order Steroidobacterales; family Steroidobacteraceae; genus SCUD01. The sequence continues at coordinate 4,185 of JANNKZ010000539.1, read as the reverse complement.
ACCGCGGGGCTGCGCGTGCCGACCTCCGACGCCCAGGCTCGCCGCGTCGAGAACCGCCTCGGCGGCGCTGACGCCAATTCCGACCTGGCGATCGCGGCCTCGCTCGCCTGCGGCTATCTCGGCATGATCGAGGGCCTGAAGCCGACTGAGCCGATCACCGGTTCGGCCTATGACCTGCCATTCGCGCTGCCGATGACGCTCGCGGACGCGCTGGCACTGCTGCGCGGCAGCAAGCCGCTGGTCGAGATTTTCGGCGAGCGCTTCGTCGCGGCATACTGTGCCGTCAAGGAGAACGAAGCCGAGACCTTCTCACGGGTGATCAGCTCGTGGGAACGCGAACACCTGCTGTTGAACGTCTGACCCGCGAGAACACCATGAGCGCCAAGCCCCGCATCACCGAGCGAGCAACCCGGGAATGGCAGGAGCTGGACGCCCGGCATTATCTCCACCCGTTCACGGATTTCCGTTCGCTCGCCGCCGAAGGATCGCGCGTCATCGCGCGCGCGGACGGCGTCTATCTCTACGACACCGATGGCAAGCAGATCCTGGATGCGATGTCCGGGCTGTGGTGCGTCAACATCGGTTACGGGCGCAACGAGCTCGCGGACGTCGCGGCACGCCAGATGCGGGAGCTGCCGTATTACAACAGTTTCTTCAAGAGCGCGAACCCGCCGGCAATCGAACTCGCAAGCATGCTCGCGGAGCTGACGCCACAGCAGTTCAACCGCGTGTTCTTCACGAATTCGGGTTCCGAAGCGAACGACACGATACTGCGCATGACGCGCCGCTACTGGGACTTGCTCGGCCAGCCGAAGAAGAGCGTCGTCATCAGCCGCGTGAATGCTTATCACGGCAGCACGATGGCGGGCGCGAGCTTGGGCGGCATGGGCGCGATGCATGCGCAGGGCGGGCTGCCGATCCCGGACATCGTGCACATCGAACAGCCCTACTGGTACGAAAACGGTGTGGACGTCACGCCGGCGGAATACGGCCTGTGCGCGGCGCGCAGGCTCGCGGAGAAGATCGAGGAGATTGGACCGGAGCGCGTCGCGGCCTTCATCGGCGAGCCGGTGCAGGGCGCGGGCGGCGTGATCGTGCCGCCGGAGACCTACTGGCCCGAGATCCAGCGCATCTGCCGCGAGTACGGAATCCTGCTGATTGCGGACGAAGTCATCACCGGGTTCGGCCGCACCGGCAAGTGGTTCGGCTGCGAGTACTTCGGCTTCGAGCCGGACTTCATGACGATCGCCAAAGGCATCACCTCGGGCTACCAGCCGCTCGGCGGCGCGATGGTCTCCGACCGCGTCGCGGACGTGCTGATCGAGAAGGGCGGCGACTTCAACCACGGTTTCACCTGGTCGGGGCATCCGGTCGCCTGCGCGGTTGCGATCGAGAATATCTCGATCATGCGGCGCGAGAAGATCGTCGAAAACGCGGAGTCGAAGATCGCGCCCTACCTGCAGAAGCGCTGGCGCGAGCTCGCCGACCATCCGCTGGTCGGTGAGGTGCGCGGCATCGGCATGCTGGGCTCGCTCGAACTGGTGGCGCACAAGCCGAGCCGGACGTTCTTCCGCAACCGCAGCGCTACCGGCCAGGTCTGCCGCGACCATTGCTTCGCGAACGGGCTCGTCATGCGGGCCGTGCGCGACACCATGATCATCGCGCCGCCGCTCGTCATCGAGCGGTCGCAGGTGGACGAGCTGGTCGAAAAAGCTCGCCGCTGCCTCGACCTGACCGCCCGCGACATCGGCCTCGGCTGAGGGGCGCGGGGCGGATGAGCGTTGTACTATCGTCCGAGCGGTCCCTGATGCTGGAGATGTTCATGCGCAGAGTTTCCCGGTGCCTGATCCCGGCCGCGCTGCTCGCGCTGCTGTCGGCCTGCGGCGGCAAGCCGGAAGGCGCAGCCGCCGGTGCTTCCGCAGCGGCGGAAGAGAAGACCGTCGTGATCTACAACTGGTCCGACTACATCGGCGACACGACGACCGCGGACTTCGAGGCGAAGACGGGCATCAAGGTCATCTACGACGTCATGGACTCGAACGAGGTCCTCGAGACGAAGCTGCTGGCCGGCCGCACCGGCTATGACATCGTCGTGCCGACCGCGCCGTTCCTGGAGCGCCAGATCAAGACCGGCGTCTTCCTGAAGCTCGACAAATCGAAGCTCCCCAACCTCGCGAACATGGACCCCGAGATCATGACACGCACGGCGCAGCACGATCCGGGCAACGAGCATTCCATCACCTACCTGTGGGGCACGATCGGCCTCGGCTACAACAAGGACATGGTCAAGAAGGCGCTCGGCACGGACACGATCGACAGCTGGAGCGCGATCTTCGAACCGAAGAACGCCGCGAAGCTTGCCAAGTGCGGCATCACCATCCTGGACGCGCCGACCGACGTGTTCGGGTCGGTGGCGATCTACAAGGGTCTGGACCCGAACAGCGAGAAGCCCGAAGACCTGGCGGTCGTCGAGGAGACGCTGACCAGGATCCGTCCGTACGTGAAGTATTTCCACTCGTCTTCCTATATCAACGATCTGGCCGCCGGCGAGGTCTGTGTTTCGCTCGGCTGGAGCGGCGACGTGCTGCAGGCGCGCGACCGCGGCGCGGCCGCGACCAAGCCCGTCAAGATCGCCTACGTGATACCGAAGGAAGGCGCGATCAACTATTTCGACATGATGGCGATCCCGGCCGATGCGCCGCACCCGGGCAATGCGCACGCTTTCCTGAATTTCCTGATGGAGCCGGCGGTGATCGCCAAGGTCTCCGACAAGGTACGATTTGCCAGCGGCAATGCCGCGGCGCTGCCGCTCGTGAACGAGGCCATGCGCAACGACCCGAACGTCTATCCCAGCGACGAAGTCCGTGCGCGCCTGCACCCGGACCTGGCCGAGTCGCCGGCCTTCAGCCGCGACCTGAATCGCGCATGGACGCGCATCCGCACCGGCCAATGACGGGTGCGCCGGCGGCCACACGCAGGCTCCTGCTCGCAGCCGCGCTTTGCCTGTCCGCCTGCGACGGTGGCGAAAAAGTAGTCCACGTCTACAACTGGACCGATTACATCGGCAAGGCCACGATCGCGGACTTCGAGGCGAAGACCGGCATCCAGGTGGAATACGACACCTACGATTCCAACGAGGTGCTCGAGACCAAGATGCTGACCGGGCGGTCGGGTTACGACGTCGTATTCCCGTCCAGCGTACCGCTCGCGAGGCAGCTCGGGGCCGGCGCGCTCCAGCCACTCGACAAGTCGAAGCTGCCGAACCTCATCCACATGGATCCGGAGGCGATGCGCCGCATCGCCGCGAACGATCCGGGGAACCGCTACGCGATCCCTTACATGTGGGGCAGCGTCGGTCTCGGGTATAACGTGGTTATGATCCGGAAGGTGCTCGGCACCGCGACGATCGACAGCTGGCGCGCGGTGTTCGACCCGGCCATCGCGTCGCGTCTCGCGAAATGCGGCATCGCGATACTCGATGCGCCGGAGGACGTCTTCATGACGGCGCGCATTTACCTCGGGCTCGACGCCAACAGCGAGCGGCGCGAGGACCTGGCGGCCGCAGAGCGGCTCCTTGCGGCCATCCGGCCCTACGTGCGCTACTTCCATTCGTCGCAGCACGTCAACGACCTCGCTAGCAGCGAGATCTGCGTGGCGCTCAGCTGGAACGGGCTGGTGCTGCAGGCGCGGGACCGCGGCGCGGCGGCCAGCGCGCCGGTCGAAATAGCCTTTGCCCTGCCCCGGGAGGGCTCTTTCGTCTGGATGGATACCGTGGCCATACCCGCCGATGCGCCGCATGGTGATAATGCCCATGCATTCCTCGATTTCCTGATGGAGCCCCGGGTGATTGCCCGCATCAGCCAGGAAATCGGATATGCGAACGGCAATGCGGCGTCGCGCGAGTATCTGGACGAGGCGTTTCGGGGCGATCCGTGGGTCTACCCGGACGCAGAGGCCATGAAGCGGCTGCACACGGATACCGCGGAGTCGCCGGAATACATGCGCGACATGAACCGTGCCTGGACGCGGATCAAAACCGGGCAGTAAGCCGGTCGAGTCGATCAAGGGGAATTCGAACATGGCCAATGCCCGACCGGAGCACCGCAGCGAGCCGTGGAAGGACCCGGCGGCGAAACCCTACGTCCGGATCGACAAGGTGACGAAGAAGTTCGGCGAGTTCGTCGC
>JANNKZ010000534.1:0-1617 GCA_031396515.1 Gammaproteobacteria bacterium | reverse complement strand
GGACGCACTAGGTAACTCGACGAGAGTTGACAGGAACGATTATCGCGTGCTGCAACCGCGGCTCGTGAGTGACCCGAACGACAACCAGGCCGAAGTGGCGTTCGATACCCTCGGCCTAGTGGTCGGCACCGCGGTGATGGGCAAGCCGCTGCCAGCACCGGCGGAAGGCGACTCGCTGGCCGCCTTCGCCACCGACCTGACGCAGGCGCAGGTGGACGCCTTCTTCGACGCGCCGGATCCGCATGTCAGCGCATCGACGGTGCTGCAAGGCGCCACGATGCGCATCGTCTACGACTTCGATCGCTTCCGTCGGACGAGACAGGCGCACGCCGGAGATTCGACACGGTGGAAGCCGCCCTGCGCGGCGGCGCTGGCGCGCGAGACGCATCTCCATGCACAGCTGCCTGCGCCGGGACTCCAGATTCAGATCACGGTGTCGCATTCCGACGGCTTCGGGCGCGAGATCCAGCGGAAGATCCAGGCCGAGCCAGGGGCGCTGGTCGAGGGAGGTCCGCTGGTCAGCCCGCGATGGGTCGGCAGCGGGTGGACGATCTTCAACAACAAGGGCAATCCGATTCGCGAGTACGAACCATTCTTCAGCGCGACGCACGGGTTCGAGTTTGGTGTGCTCGGCGGCGTGAGCCCGGTGTTGTTCTACGATCCGGCCGGCCGCCTCGTCGCGACGCTCCACCCGAACCACACGTTCGAAAAAGTGATCGTCGATCCGTGGCAGCAGACCACTTACGACGTCAACGACACCTGCGCGGCCCGCAACGCCCAGACCGGCGATCCCCGCACCGACCCCGACATACGGGGCTACGTCAGAGGCTACTTTGCCGCGCTTTCGGCGCAGCTTCCCGCGGCGCCTTTACTGCCGTGGCTCGCGCTGCGCATCGGGGGCGCGCTCGGCCCTCTCGTCGGGCCCGCCGCCATCGCCGCCGCAGCACATGCCGACACGCCCGCCACGGCGCACGTCGACACTCTCGGCCGCGCCTTCTTGTCGATCGCGAGCAACCGCGTGTCGTGCGCCGGTCACAATCTGGACGGTCGCGAAGACCGCTTTTTCACCCGCATCGATCTGGACATCGAAGGGAACCATCGGTCTCTGCGCGACACGCTCCAGCAGGCGGGCGACCCGCTGGGACGCGTCGTCATGCGCAGCGCCTACGACATGCTCGGCAACCGCATTCATCACGTCAGCATGGAGGCAGGCGCGCGCTGGGTGCTCAACGATGTCGCGGGCAAGCCGATCCGCGCGTGGGACAGCCGCGGCCACAACTTCATCACCACCTACGACGCGCTCCGCCGGCCGATCGATCAGTCGGTGCGCGGCACGACGGCGGCGTCCGATCCGCGGACGCTGAACCGCGATCTGCTCGTTGACAGGATTGAATACGGAGAGCCCGCCGCCGGCGCCGCCGCGGCCGTCGAAGCTCGCGCGCGGCGGCTGAACCTGCGCACGCACATCCTCCGGCATTTTGACACCGCGGGCGTCGCGACGAACGCACAACTCGATGCCGCCGGTCAGCCGATTCAGGCGTACGACTTCAAGGGCAACCTGCTGCGCAACACGCGCCGGATGCTCAGCAACTACAAGGCGTTGCCGGATTGGCGGAC
>JANNKZ010000127.1:0-1636 GCA_031396515.1 Gammaproteobacteria bacterium | reverse complement strand
GTCTTGAGGTCGATCACGGCGATCGCGTTGTTCTCCTGGAGCGTGACCCAGGCGGTCTCGCCGTCGGTCGTGATGTATTCGGGTTCGAGATCCTGGGCGACGGACGCGCCAGGGCCATAGATGCGGACTGCGGATGGCAGCTCGGCGTTCCGCGGGCCGCCCACGTTGAAGTCCGTGAAGCGGACGGTGCGGGAGAATCCGTGCTGGCCAAGGCGCAGGAGGTCGACGATGGTCACCGTACCCTCCGGGTCGTTGGTGTAGGTCGTATCGGGTTCGCCTTCGTTGGCCGTCAGGACGTAAAGGCCGTTTTCCGAGAACGTGATCATGTCGGGCAGGGCGCCGGCGGGCGCGACGCCGAGCAGCCGGAGCGTGATGGTCGAGTAGAACGCGATGTAGCCGTCGTCCTGCTTGGGATCGGCCTCGACCGCAACGGCCAGGATGCCGAAGCGGGTGTCGAGGCTGTTGGCAGCGCCAACGGAGCGGGGTGCAAGGTCGGCGACGATGTCGAGGCTTCTGACCTTGGTTGGGCTTGAGGGATCGCTAAGATCCAGCACGTCGACCGTCGCCGACCCCGCATTGACTACAAACGCGCGGCGCGTGAGCGGGTCGTAAGTCGGGATTTCCGCGCCGCCGACATTGAAGAGACCCGATTCATAGGTGCCGAGCACGCGCAGTTGCGGATCGGCCGACGCCGGCAGGGCAGCACTCATTAATACGGCAAGCGCTGCCGCAACAACCTTCACTCTCATCGGGGAGCCTCCGCGTTCTTGACCATGCGCCCGTCAAGGCGGGCAAGAGCGGATTCTGCAGGCGCGATGTTGCCGGTTTGTGACCGGCGGGTTACGGCCAGATAAGGGGTGCGTCCCCTTTTAGGCGCGGAGCGAGAGGCAGCTCAGGCCGCCGTCCATCTTGCGGAATTCCGACATCTCGAGCGCCAGCACCTCGTAGCCGCAGGCCTCGACTTCTGCACGAACCTGCGCGTAACCCGCTGCGATCAGTACGCGATCGTTTACGCGCACGCAGTTCGCCGCGTAGCGCTCGTTCTCCGGAACCTCGATCAGCTCGAACAGGCCAAGCGCGCCGCGCGGCACGTCGGCCGTGACGACCATGCGACCGTCACCCAGGTATGTCATGCCAGTCTTGAGATGCAGCAGGCGCTTCGAGTTGCGGATGTCCACGATCGAGCACGAATAGCCCACTTCCGCGAGCAGGCTTTCGAGCTGCTCGGCGCCGGCGACGTTCGTGCGTGCCGACAACCCTATTAGATAGTGTCCGTCCGCCTCGCAAATGTCGCCGCCGTCCATGGTCCCCGGCGCGAAGATGCGCGCGACGTCGCCGCACATCGACTTCAACGACGGCAGGACGCTCGTCACCTCGCCCTGGCGGGACGAATCTCCGGGCCGGGTCGCGATTGCGCCGCGTGGCGTGACGATGGCGACGTCCTCGACGAAACAGGCATCCGGATGCGCCGGCTCCTCAGGCAAGACCGTGAGATTCAGGCCGCAGGCGACCAGGGCGTTGCAGTACGCACGGTGCTGTTCGCGCGCCAAATCGATGTCAGGCGGGCCCTCGCGGGAGGTCGTGACTCCGGCGGCGAGATTTGCGCCGGGGATACGAACGATAGCCCGGGAGGAAA
>JANNKZ010000515.1:0-8333 GCA_031396515.1 Gammaproteobacteria bacterium | reverse complement strand
TCGACGTCGGCGACGATCGCTGCCGGCTGCACGCTGGCGTCGTGCACGAGGTAGAACATCCACAGCATCGGGCCGTCGTAGGTGAACTGGTTGCCGAGCAGGTTGATGCCGCCGGAGACGCTGCTCGAATAGCCGCGCTGCTGCACCAGCCGCTGCCATAGCGCGCTGTCCTCGCCCTGCAGCAGGATCTGGTCGAGCAGGCCGAACGCGTAGTGATCGGGCGTGCCGCGCGGCGGTACATGCCAGGCGAGCGCGAGTGCCGGGCGCGGCGCCAGCCGGTCGGCGTAGCTCGCGTGCTGCTCGGCCTCCTGCGGCGGCTCCGTGAGGTCGGGCCGCTCGGGAACGCCGCGCGCCGGGATGCCGCCGAAATATTTCTCGATCCAGGCGCGCGCGGCGGCTGCGTCGAAATCGCCGGCGATCACCAGGACCGCGTTGTCGGGGCCGTAGAACCGGTCGAAGAAAGCCTTGGCGTCGTCGAGCGTCGCCGCGTCGAGGTCCGCGAGGTCACCGTAGAAATTGTGGGCGTTGTACCAGTTGCGGTTCGCCACCTGCGGCATCGACAGCCACGGGAAGCCGCCGTACGGCTGGTTCAGGACGTTGACGCGGACTTCGTTCTTGACGACGCCTTGCTGGTTCACCAGGTTTTCCTGCGTGACCGCCGGCCCCTTCATGCGGTCGGCCTCGGCCCAGAGCACCGTCTCGAGCGTGTGCGCCGGCACGATCTGGTAGTAGTTCGTGTAGTCGAAATTGGTGGAGCCGTTGACGACGCCGCCATTGCCCTCGACGAGGCGAATGAATTCCATCTTCCCGAGGTTCGCGGAACCCTGGAACATCAGGTGTTCGAACAGGTGCGCGAAGCCCGTGCGGCCTTTCGGCTCGATGCGGAAGCCAATCCGGTAGAACACGCCGACCGTGACCGTCGGCGCGCTGGTCTCGCGTGACAGCACGACTTTCAGTCCGTTGCCGAGCTTGTAGTAGTCGACCGGGATGTTGATGCCGGCCGGGGGCTTTGCCGCGGCCTCTTGCGGCGCTGGATCATGGGGCGGCGTGACGTTGATCGGCTGTGTGACGCAACCAGCGAGGGCCGCGGCGACCGCCAGTCCGATCCAACGTCTTGCCAGCTGCGACATCATTTGGGTGACATCCGGATCGCTCCATCAATACGAATCACCTCACCGTTCAACATCCGGTTGACACAGATCGCCGTGACCAGCTCGGCGTATTCGTCCGGCCGGCCGAGGCGCGGCGGGAACGGCACCTGCCGGCCGAGGGAATCCTGGGCCTCCTGCGGCAGGCCCGCCATCATCGGCGTGCCGAAGATGCCGGGCGCGATGCCCATGACGCGGATGCCGAAGCGCGCGAGTTCGCGCGCGAGCGGCAGCACCATTCCCGCGACCGCGGCTTTCGAAGTGGCGTAGGCAACCTGGCCGATCTGGCCTTCGAAGGCGGCGACTGAGGCCGTGTGGATCAAGAGGCCGCGCTCGCCGTCGGCGTCGGGCGCATTGTTCTGCATGATCGCGGCTGCCGCGCGGTCGAGATGAAACGTGCCGACCGTGTTGATCTGGAGCACGCGTTGGAAAGCCGCGGATGACAGCGGGCCGTCGCGGCCGAGGAGCTTACCCGGGGTCGCGACGCCGGCGCAGGAGACGGCGAGGTTGAGACCGCCCATCTGCTTCGCGGCATCAACGACGGCCGCGTCCACGGCCAGCTCGCTCGTGACGTCGCAGGAGTGATAGCTGGCATGGGTGCCCAGATTCGCCGCCGCCTGGCGGCCGATCTCGTCCTGGACGTCGAGCAGCGCGACCCTGGCGCCGGAAGCGACGAGACGAGTCGCGGTCGCGAGTCCGAGACCCGAAGCACCGCCGGTGATGACTGCCCGTACCGTGTCGAGATTCATGAGCCTACAGTCTAAGCCCACCGTCCACTTCGATCACGCGCCCCGTGACAAAGTCGTTTTCGGCGATGTAGACAGCGGTCGCCGCGATCTCGGCAGGTTCGCCGAGCCGCTTGAGCGGCACGGCTTCGGTCACCCTGGCTACCATCTCCGGCTTCATTGCGGCGAGGATTTCGGTCGCGCAGAAGCCGGGCGCGATGGCGGCGCTGCGGATTCCGTAGCGGGCGAGTTCCTTGGCCCAGACCACGGTCATCGCGGCGACGCCCGCCTTGGTGGCGGAATAGTTGGTCTGTCCGGCGTTTCCCTCGCGCGAGATCGACGAGATGTTGACGATCAGGCCGCCGTTACGAAGCCGGATCATGCGCTCCGCCGCCTCACGGCCGCAGAGGAACACCCCGGTCAGGTTCACGTCAACGACCGACTGCCATTGCGCGAGTGACATCTTCGACACGATCTCGCCGTCCTTGGCCTTGACGAGGAGGGCGTCTTTCGTGATGCCCGCGTTGTTGACGAGCACGTCGAGTCGGCCGAAGGCGGCGACGACAGCGTCGAGCGACGCCATCACCTCAGCCTCGACCGTCACGTCCATCCGGAATGGTAGGGCACGCGCGCCTTTCGCCTGGCAAAGCGCGCAGGTCTCAGCCACTTCCTTTTCGTGGATGTCGAGCGCGGCGATCGCAGCGCCCTTGGCGGCAAACGCGAGCGCCATCGCGCGCCCGATGCCTTGGCCCGCGCCGGTGATGGCCACGACTTTCTGCTTGAGGTCCATTGATCCCTTTATTGCACCTGCGAAATGAGGTGCAGACAGTTCAATGGGCTCAGGACCTTAGCGACTCTTGCGCCGCAATACAACCTCAGCTGGCGGCTATGTCAAACAGCACGGTCTCGGCTTCGACCAGTTCGCCGGCGCGCGCCAGCACGGATTCGACGCGTCCGGCACGGCCGGCGCGGATCGCATGCTGCATTTTCATGCCCTCGACGACCGCGAGCACGTCGCCACGCGCGACGACATCGCCCGCCTGCACGCGCACCTCGACCACGCGGCCCGGCAATGGCGAGGCCGGATGCGCGTCGGCATCCTCGGCACTGCGCTCGAACGGCCACGCCGGCGCGAGCAGGATTTCGTCCGCTTCTTCGCCGACGATCTGCAGCAGCCGGCCCGCGCGGATCAGCTCGAGCGCGCGTTCGCCGCGACCCGCATCCACGCGATAGCGATCGCCGCCTGCGGCCGTCACGCGACCGGTGAAACGTTGTCCACCGTCTTCGACTTCGACCGTTTCGCCAATGCGTCCGGCGCGCAGGCGATGGAATGCCGGCAGCCGCAGGCCGATCGCGCGCAGGGCAGGACCGCCTGCACGCCAGCCGTCGCCTTGCCCCCAGGGAGAGGCGTCGCCGGCGCGCGCGTCCGCGCCGAGCGCGAAGAATGCCGCGAGCAACAAGGCTTCCGGCGCGGGCGCGCGCTCCGCTGTCAGCACGGCGAGTTCGCGATCCACGAATCCGGTGTCGACGTCGCCTGCCGCGAATTGCGGATGCGCGGCAATAGCGCGCAAGAGCGGCAGGTTGTTTGCCACGCCCACGACCGCGGTGCGATCGAGTTTCTGGCGGAGCGCAGCGATCGCGCTCGCGCGATCGGTGCCGGTCGCGATCACCTTGGCGATCATCGGATCGTAATGGACGCTGATCTCGTCGCCATCTTCGATACCGCTGTCCACGCGCCAGGACGCATCCTCGCCCGGGCGCAGGAAGCGCTCGATACGGCCGACCGAGGGCAGGAAACCGCGGCGCGGATCCTCGCTGTAGATGCGCGCCTCGATCGCGTGGCCGCGCTGCCGGACCGCTTCCTGCGCGAGCGGCAACCGGCCGCCGGCCGCGATCGCGAGCTGCCATTCGACGAGATCGAGTCCGGTGACCTGTTCGGTGACGGGATGCTCGACCTGGAGGCGCGTGTTCATCTCCATGAAATAGAAGCGGCCATCGTTGCCGACGATGAACTCGATCGTGCCCGCGTTGACGTAATCGACCGCCCGGGCCGCGCGCACGGCGGCCGCGGTCATCGCCTCGCGCATCGCGGCGTCGATGAAGGGCGAAGGGGATTCCTCGATGATCTTCTGGTAGCGGCGCTGCACCGAACACTCACGTTCGAACAGGTGGATGCAGCCACCGTGGCGGTCGCCGAACACCTGGACCTCGATGTGACGCGGCCGCTCGAGGAATTTCTCGAGCATGAGGCGCCCGTCGCCAAAGGCGTTTTCGGCCTCGCCGCGGGCGCCGGTGATCGCCTCCGCAAGTTCGGCCGCGACGCGCACGACGCGCATGCCCTTGCCTCCGCCGCCGGCGACCGCCTTGACGAGCAGCGGAAAGCCGATGTGTTCCGCTTCCTTCGCAAGTCGCGCCGGCGCCTGTTCGTCGCCCATGTAGCCGGGCATGACCGGCACGCCGGCCGCGGACACGATTGCCTTGGCCTCGTGCTTCAGGCCCATCGCCCGGATCGCGGCGGCGGGCGGCCCGACGAAAATGATTCCGGCCGCTTCGCAGGCTTCCGCAAAGGCAGCGTTCTCCGACAGGAATCCATAGCCGGGATGGATCGCATCCGCGTGCGTCGTGCGCGCGGCGTCGAGCACGGCGGTCACGTTCAGGTAGGACTCGCGCGCCGGCGCTGCACCGATGTCGACGGCCTCGTCGGCGAGGCGCACGTGCAGGGCGTTGCGGTCGGCCTCCGAGTGCACCGCGATTGTGTGGACGCCGAGTCGGCGGCAGGTACGGATGATGCGGCAGGCGATCTCGCCGCGATTCGCAATCAGGAGCCGGCGGATGCTCATTCGCCGGGAATCCAGCGGGGCTTGCGCCGTTCGAGGAAGGCGGTCAGTCCCTCGCGACCTTCGTCGCCCGCGCGGATGCGCGCAATCCAGCGCGCGGTTTCCGCGAGCATGGCGGCATCGGTCGGCTCGTTGCGGGCGGTCACATGGCGCAGCAGCCGCTTGATCTCGGCCTGCGCGAAGGGACCGCCCGCCTGCAGCGACGCGACGAGCCTTGCGGCGGCCGCGTCGAGTGCGCCGACTTCGGCGACTTCATGCACAAGTCCGATGCGAAGCGCCGTCGCCGCGTCCATGGCTTCTCCCGTCAGGAACCAACGGTGCGCCTGGCGCGTGCCGATGGCGCGCAACACGTAGGGCGAGATCATGGCCGGGATCAGGCCGAGGCGGACTTCGGACAGCGCGAGGCGCGCGTTGTCAGCCGCGATCGCCATGTCGCAGGCGGCGATGAGCCCGATGGCGCCGCCGTACGCAACCCCCTGGACCACCGCGACGGTCGGCTGCGGCTGGGCCTCGAGCCGCGCGAGCATCGCGGCGAAGCGGCGGGAATCGGCCTCGTTCGCTTCCTGGCTCGCGGCTCCCGCCGCGCGCATGTCGTTGATGTCGGCGCCCGCACAGAAGGCGTCGCCCGCGCCCTTCAGCAGCACGATGCGCACCGAGCGGTCGGCGGCGAGTGCGCCGAGAGCGTCGGTGAGACGGCCGACCAGTTCCGTGCTGAGCGCGTTCTTCTGGGCAGGCCGGTCGAGTGTCAGCGTCGCGGTGCCGCGCGCGTCCTGTTCGATTCTGAGCATGGGGTTACATCCGGAACACGCCGTAGGATTCCGCCGCGGGTGCGGGCCCGGTCGCGACCACTTCGAGCGCGAGTCCGATCACCCGGCGCGTGTCAGCGGGATCGATCACGCCGTCGTCCCACAGGCGCGCACTCGCGTAATAGGGATTGCCCTGGCGTTCGTACTGCTCGCGGATCGCGCCGACGAATGCCTGCTGCTCGGCTTCCGGCCAGCGGCCGCCCTTGGCCTCGATGCCGTCGCGCTTGACGGTTGCGAGTACGCTCGCCGCCTGATCGCCGCCCATGACCGAGATGCGCGCATTCGGCCAGGACCACAGGAAGCGGCCGCCGTAGGCGCGGCCGCACATCGCGTAGTTGCCGGCGCCGAAGGAGCCGCCGATCACGACCGTAAGCTTCGGCACGGTCGAGCAGGCGACAGCGGTCACCATCTTCGCGCCGTCGCGCGCGATGCCGCCGGCCTCGTAGCGCTTGCCGACCATGAAGCCGGTGATGTTCTGCAGGAACAGCAGCGGTACCTTGCGGCGGTTCGCGAGCTGCACGAAGTGCGCGCCTTTCAGCGCGGACTCCGAGAACAGGATGCCGTTGTTGGCGAGGATCGCGACCGGCCGGCCCCAGACGTGCGCGAAGCCGCAGACCAGCGTCTTGCCGTAGAGCGCCTTGAACTCGTGGAACTCGGAGCCGTCCACGATCCGCGCGATCACCTCGCGCACGTCGTAGGGCTGGCGCAGGTCGCGCGGCACGAGGCCGTAGATCTGGCTCGCGGGGTAAGCGGGTTCCGCAGGCTCCTGGCGCGCGAGCCAGTCGGCGGGGCGGTGATTCAGCGCGCCGACGATTTCGCGCGCCATCGCGAGCGCGTGCGCGTCGTTGTCGGCGAGATGGTCCACGACGCCCGAGGTGCGCGCGTGCACATCGCCGCCGCCGAGCGTCTCCGCGTCCACGACTTCGCCGGTCGCCGCTTTCACGAGCGGCGGGCCGCCGAGGAAGATCGTGCCCTGGTTCTTCACGATGATCGATTCGTCGCACATCGCGGGAACGTAGGCGCCGCCCGCCGTGCAGCTGCCCATCACTACCGCGACCTGCGGGATGCCGGCGGCCGAAAGGCGCGCCTGGTTGTAGAAGATACGGCCGAAATGCTCGCGATCCGGAAACACCTCGTCCTGCAGCGGCAGGAAAGCGCCGCCGGAATCCACCAGGTAGACGCAGGGCAGCCGGTTTTCGAATGCGATCTCCTGCGCGCGCAGGTGTTTCTTGACCGTCACCGGATAGTAAGTGCCGCCCTTGACGGTTGCGTCGTTCGCGATGACCAGCAGTTCGCGGCCGAGGATGCGGCCGATGCCGGCGACCAGGCCCGCACCCGGCGCGTTGTCGCCGTACATCCCGGAGGCCGCGAGCGGCGCAATCTCAAGGAACGGGCTGCCCGGGTCGAGCAGCGCCTCGATGCGTTCGCGCGGCAGCAGCTTGCCGCGGGCGAGGTGTTTCGCGCGGGCCTCCTCGCCGCCGCCGGCTGCCGCCGCCGCAACGCGCGTGCGCAACTCGTCGACCAGCGACTCCATGTGCAGGGCGTTGTCGCGGAAATCGGCGCCGCCGGCGTCGATGCGCGAGACGATGCGCGTCACGGCGCGGTCGCGCGGAACAGCTCGCGCCCGATCAGCATGCGCCGGATCTCGTTGGTGCCGGCGCCGATCTCGTAGAGCTTGGCGTCGCGCAGGATGCGTCCCGCCGGGTATTCATTGATATAACCGTTGCCGCCCAGCATCTGGATCGCCTCGAGCCCGGCCTGGGTCGCATGTTCGGACGCCGTCAGCAGGCAGGCCGCCGCATCGTAGCGCGTCGTGCGGCCCGCATCGCAGGCGCGCGCGACCGCGTAGACGTAGGCGCGCGAGGCATTGCAGGCGGCATACAGGTCGGCGAGCTTCGCCTGCATCAGCTGGAAGCTGCCGATCGGCTGGCCGAACTGTTCGCGGTCGTGCAGGTAGGGCGCGACCAGGTCGAGCGCCGCGCGCATCAGTCCGAGCGGCCCGCCCGCAAGCACGACGCGCTCGTAGTCGAGCCCCGACATCAGGATCTCCGCGCCACCCCCGACCTTGCCGAGCAGGTTGGCATCCGGCACGAAGCAGTCCTCGAATACGAGCTCGGAAGTGTCCGAGCCGCGCATGCCGAACTTGTCGAGCTTCTGCGCGCTGCGGTAGCCCTTCATGCCGCGCTCGATGATGAAGGCGGTGATTCCCTTGGCGCCGCTGCCGGGCGCGGTCGTCGCATAGACGACCGCGGTGTCGGCCTCAGGGCCGTTGGTGATCCACATCTTGCTGCCGTTCAACACGAAGCCGCCGTCCTTGCGGTCCGCGCGCGTGCGCATCGACACGACATCGGAGCCCGAACCTGCCTCGCTCATCGCGAGCGCGCCGACGTCCTCGCCGGTCACCAGGCGGGGGAGGTAGCGCCGCTTCTGCGCGTCGCTGCCGTAGCGGCGCAACTGGTTCACGCAGAGATTGGAATGCGCGCCGTAGGAGAGGCCGATCGAGCCCGAGGCGCGGCTGATTTCCTCCATCGCGATCACATGCTCGAGATAGCCGAAGCCCAGGCCGCCGTATTCCTCCGGCACGGTCATGCCGAGCAGGCCCATCGCGCCCATCTCCGGCCACAGTTCGCGTGGAAAGCGGTTGCTGCGATCGATGTCCTCGGCCTGCGGCGCAATGCGCCGCGATGCGAATTCGCGGACGGCCTGCCGCAGCAGGTCGGCGCGCTCGCCGAGCTGGAAGTCGAAATCGACCTGGAACATGGCGTCTCCCGGGCGGGGGTCGTTCTTGACCTCCGTATCTTATTGTCCGACAATCCG
>JANNKZ010000083.1:0-3019 GCA_031396515.1 Gammaproteobacteria bacterium | reverse complement strand
GGCGCCGGGTCCGCGGGGCTCGCGGCCGCGCTCGCCGCGGCGGAGGGCGGCGCGCGCGTGATCCTGTGCGACGAGCAGGCGGAGTTCGGCGGCTCCTTGCTGGCGGAACCGGACGTGCGAATCGACGGTGTGCCCGCCGCGGACTGGCTCGCGCGGACCACGGCCGTGCTGCGGGAGAATCCGCGTGTTCGGCTGTTGCCGCGCACGACCGCCTTCGGCTACTTCCCGCACAACCTGATCGGCCTCAACGAGCGGCTCACCGACCACCTGGCGAATCCGCAACCGGAGCGGGCGCGCGAGCGACTCTGGCAGGTGCGCGCGCGCGAGGTCGTGCTTGCGACCGGCGCAATCGAACAGCCGCTGGTGTTCCCGGGCAACGATCGTCCGGGAATCATGCTGGCCGGCGCCGTGCGGACGTACCTCAATCGTTACTGTGTGCGTGCGGGATCGCGCGCAGTCGTCGTGACGTCTGACGACAGCGCTTATCGCACTGCGCTCGAACTGAAAGCCGCGGGAATCGAGGTAACCGCCATCGCGGACTTGCGTGACTTCGTTGCCGATGCCTTGCTGGATGCGGCGCGGCGCGAGGGGATCGAAGTCATCGATCGAGCGGTCGTGCTCGGCACCCGCGGCGGCCATCGCGTGAGCGGGATCGACATCGAAACTACCGGTGAGCAAGGCCGCGTGCAGCGAAAGATGCTGCGCTGCGACTTGGTGCTGATGTCCGGGGGCTTCACGCCGAGCGTGCACCTTTTCTCGCAGTCGCGCGGCAAGTTGCATTGGGTTGAATCGGCGCGCGCCTTCGTGCCGGGCACTTCGGCGGAACGCGAACGCGCGGCCGGGGCCTGCCGCGGCGTCCATGGGTTGGCACAGGCGCTGGAAGATGGCGCGGCGCAGGGCGCCGCCGCCGCCAAAGCATGCGGGCACGACGGCGTTGAACTTCGCATCTTCGTCACCGGAAACGATGCCGGTCCCGAAGCCCCGACACGCAGATTGCCGACCCGGGCGGGAACAGGTTCGAAGGCTTTCGTGGACTGGCAGCACGACGTGACTGCGAACGACCTCGCGCTAGCCGCGCGCGAAGGTTTTCGTTCCATCGAACACGTCAAGCGCTACACCACGGTCGGCATGGCGACCGACCAGGGCAAGACCTCGAATCTCAATACGCTCGGCATCGTGGCCGCGGGCCTCGGCAAGCCGATTCCCGAAGTCGGGCATACGACTTTCCGCATGCCGTACACGCCGGTCACGTTCGGCAGTTTCGCGGGCGTGGCCCGCGGCGACCTGTTCGACCCGGTGCGCAAGACGCCGATGCATGCCTGGGCGGCGGAGCGCGGCGCGGTATTCGAGGATGTCGGACTGTGGAAACGGGCGCGTTACTTTCCGCGCACCGGCGAGGATATGCATGCCGCGGTCGCGCGCGAATGCTCCTCTGTGCGCAGGGGTTGCGGCCTCTTCGACGCCTCGACGCTTGGCAAGATTGCGGTCGCCGGGCCGGACGCCGCGGAGTTCCTGAACCGGCTCTACATCAACAACTGGTCGAAACTCGAGCCGGGCCGCGCGCGCTACGGCATCCTGCTGCGTGACGACGGTTTCATCTATGACGACGGTGTGATTGCGCGCCTTGCGCCGGACCGTTTCCACGTGACGACGACGACCGGCGGCGCTGCGCGCGTGCTCGCGATGATGGAAGACTATCGCCAGACCGAATGGCCGGATCTCGCCGTGTGGCTGACGTCCATCACCGAGCAGTGGGCGGTCATCGCCGTGCAGGGGCCGCTCGCGCGCGAGGTGCTCGCGCCGCTCGTCGCCGACTGCGACATCTCGCCCGCCGCGCTGCCGCACATGGCCGTGACGCAGGGCCGCATCGCCGGCGTGCCGATGATGCTGTTTCGCGTGAGTTTCAGCGGCGAGCTTGGCTACGAGGTCAATGTGGCAGCCGACCAGGGGCTCGCGGTGTGGGAGGCGATCCACGCCGCGGGCGCGAATCAGGGCATTACGCCCTACGGCACCGAGACGATGCACGTGCTTCGCGCCGAGAAGGGTTACGTGATCGTCGGCCAGGATACCGACGGCACCGTGACGCCGGACGACGCCGGGCTCGCGTGGGCGATCGGCCGCGCCAAGCCGGATTTCATCGGCAAGCGCGCGCTCGAACGCGCGGCGATAAAGGATCCCCGCCGTAAGCAGCTCGTTGGCCTCCGCACGCGCGACGCTGGAACGCTGCTCGAGGAGGGCGCGCAGCTCGTGGAGACCGCCGGGCAGAAACCACCGATGGCGTCATGCGGTCACGTGACTTCGTCCTACCTGAGCGCCGCGCTCGGGCATTCGATTGCGCTCGCGATGGTGTCCGGCGGTCGCGCGCGGCATGGACAGACGCTCTACGTGCCCATGCCGGGCGGCGATATCGTGGTCGAAGTGACATCGCCCGTCTTCTACGACCCGGAAGGAGCGCGGATCCATGGCTGAGCTGTTGCAGTTGCCGCCAAGCGCGCGCTTCATCTTTCAGGGCGGGCCGGTCGCGTGCAAGACTGCGAGCGACGCATTCAGGCTAGTGCTGACGGAAAAACCCTGCCGCGCGTACGCACTCGAGGGTCGCGCGGCGCTGTGGCTCGGGCCCGATGAGTACCTGTTGCTCGCGCCGGTCGACGAGATGCGCGCAATCGCGATGGAATTGACGACCGCGCTCGCCGGCATCCCGCATTCCCTGGTGGACGTTAGCCAGCGACAGGTCGCCTGGCAGTGGAGCGGGCCCGATGCGAGCGCGATCCTGAATTCCGGCTGTCCGCTCGATCTCGATCCCGCGGAATTTCCGCCGGGCATGTGCACGCGGACGATTCTCGGCAAGGCGCAAATCGTCCTTTGGCGAAAAGCGGCCGAGGAGTACCATCTGGAAATCTGGCGTTCGTACTCGGACTACGTCCGGGAATTCCTGCTGGACGCCGCTCGATCGGAATTGGCGGAAAGAACAAGCGAGGGGGACGATCATGCGCAGCGTTCAGCCGGTTGACGTGCGGGT
>JANNKZ010000463.1:0-2451 GCA_031396515.1 Gammaproteobacteria bacterium | reverse complement strand
GCCGGCGCCGCTCTCGTGATCGGCAAGTTCCTGTCGCCGCGGCTCTACGTCAGCTACGGCATCTCGCTGGTCGACGAGATCAACACGCTGAAGCTGCGCTACACGATCGGCGACCGCTGGGTGATCTCCACCGAGGCCGGTGGCGAGTCGGCCGTCGACATCGAATACCGCATCGACAAGTGATTTGACTGGGTCTGCATATTTATGCACAATCTATAAATGTTTATGCAAACCCAGACGCGCCGCGAGGCGCTCCGCCGCATCATCAGCCGCGCCCCCGTCGGCCGGCAGGAGGACCTCGTCCGCCTGCTTGGCAAGGCGGGCCACCACGCCACGCAGTCGAGCGTCAGCCGCGACCTGCGCGAGCTCGGCGTCGCCAAGCGCGGCGACCGTTACGTGCTGCCCGACGAGTCGGCGCCCGCGCTCGACGACTTCGCAACGGTGGCCGCCTTCGTCCGCGACATCCGCCCGGCGGGTCCCAGCCTGACCGTGATCCGCACGACCGCCGGTGCCGCGCAGAGCGTCGCGATCGTGCTCGACCGCGCCGACTGGCCGGACGTCGTCGGCACCCTCTCCGGCGACGACACGATCTTCGTCGCGACCGCGGGAGAGGCCGCGCAGCGGCGCCTGCTCGCGCGGTTGCACGACAAACTCCGAGTCTGAGCAACTCCATGCCCCAGCCATCCGCGGGCGCATCCACGCCCATCCTGCTCGCTTTCTCCGGCGGCCTCGACACGTCGTTCTGCGTACCGTGGCTCAAGGAGACTTACGGCCGCCCGGTCGTCACGGTCACCGTGGACACCGGCGGCATCGACGCCGCCGCGGCGAAGCAACTGGCGGAGCGCGCCGCCACGCTCGGCGCGGCCGCGCACCATCTGGTGGACGCGCGCCGCGAGTATTTCGAGCGCGTGCTCAAGTGGCTGCTGATCGGCAACGTGCGCCGCGGGCAGCTCTACCCGCTCTGCGTCGGCGCGGAACGCACAGTGCAGGCGCAGACGGTCGCCGCGATGGCTTCGAGGCTGGGCAGCGCCACGGTCGCTCACGGCTGCACGGCCGCCGGCAACGACCAGGTGCGGTTCGAGGTGGCGCTGCGTACGCTCGCGCCCGGCCTCGAGATCCTGGCGCCGGTGCGCGACCGCGCATTCCAGCGCCCGGAACAGCTGCGCTACCTCGAGGAGCGCAAGCTCCCCGTGCCGCCGCATGGCGCCGCCTATTCCACCAATCGCGGGCTCTGGGGCGTAACGATCGGCGGGCGCGAGACACTTACCTCTGCCGGCAGCATCCCGGAATCCGCCTGGGTGCTGTCGCCGCAGGCTTTCGTGCAGCCGCAGCAACCGCGCCGCATCGCAATCGGCTTCGAGCAGGGCGTGCCCTCGGCGCTCGACGGCCGGGCGCTCGACCCGGTGGCGCTGATCGAGCAGCTGGAAGCGGCTGCGGCGCCCTTCGGCATCGGCCGCGGCATCCATCTCGGCGACACGATCATCGGCACCAAGGGCCGGGTCGCGTTCGAGGCGCCTGCCGCCGCCGTGCTGATCGATGCGCACCGCGAGCTCGAGAAGCTGGTGCTGGGCCAGCGCCAGCAGCGCGTCAAGGACCTCGTCGCAGCCGCCTATGGCGACCTCGTGCACGAGGGGCAGAACCTCGATCCCGTCTGCCGCGACATCGAAGCGCTCTTTGCCTCGTCGCAGGCGCGCGTCACGGGCACTGTCACCGTGCTGCTGCGCCCGGGCTCGGCTTTTGTCGAGGGCGTGCAGTCCGCACATTCGCTGATGGCCGCCAGCAAGGGCGTCTACGGCGAGTCGGCGGGCGAATGGACCGCGGAAGATGCACGCGGCTTCTCGAAGATGCTGTCATTGCCGGGCGTGTTCTGGACGCGCGCCGGTGGAGAGGACCGGAACCCATGATGAAATCGATCATCGTCGACAAGATCGCCTCGGTGACGCAGGCCTGCAGCCTGTCACACGAGGTGCGCATTTCGACCGACATCCCCTGTGAAGAGGGCGTCGTGCTCGCGGTCGAGATCCTGACCGACAAGTCGCAGTACAACACGCTCGAGCTCACGAGCGGGCGCATGGCCAAGGTCGCGCGCGGCAATGTCGTGGTCGGCGCGCTCGGCCACCGCAAGGCGCTGTTCGGCTATTCCGGCCACCTTCCTGACAAGGTCGCGGCCGGCGACGTGATCCAGATGCTGAACATCGGCGGCGTGCTCGGCGTAGTGGATTCGGCGAATCCCGAGAAAGGCCGGCCCTTCGACTGCCGCGTACTCGGCGTCGTGCTGCACTTCCCGTATCTCGGTGAGCGCATCGGCGTGCCGGCGCGCGTCGGCATGCGCCGCTTCGACCAGGCCGCCACGCTCGACGCCGGCAGCGTGCCGGTCGTCGCGCTCGCCGGCTCCTGCATGGAAGCGGGCAAGACCGCGGCCGCCTGCGCGATGATCTCGCGCATGCGTCA
>JANNKZ010000456.1:0-6200 GCA_031396515.1 Gammaproteobacteria bacterium | reverse complement strand
GCATCGTGTGGCAGACCTATGCGCACCACTGGTTCGAGGGCGGTTTCGAATGGATCGACGAGCGCGCGGTGTATCGCTACGCCGCCGAGGCCGTCTATTCCGACGCGGTCGCCGAGCTGTTCGCGCGCGACACGCAGCTCGCCCGCGCCGCGGTGCTGGAGCCGGATCGCGAGCGCGTCGCGCTGTTCGCCGCGCATCGCTGGCAGGCGACGGACGCGCTGGTCACGGAACTCGGCCTGCGCACGCAACGCACCATCACGACGGGATCGACGGCCGAGCAGTGGACCTTCGACCCGCGGTTCAACCTGCGCTGGCAGATCGCGCCCGCGACGGATCTGCGCATTCATTGGGGCCGTTTTCGCCAGACCGATGAGGTCCACGAACTCAAGGTGGAAGACGGTCTGACCAACTTTCCGAATGCGCAGCGTTCCGACCAGGTGATCGTCGGGCTCGATCACCGGCTGGGCAATGACCTGGCATTGCGCGCCGAGGCCTTCCGCAAGCTCCAGACCGTGCCGCGGCCTCATTTCGAGAACCTGCTGGATCCGCTTACCCTGCTGCCGGAGATCGCGCCCGACCGCGTGGAGGTCGCGCCGACCTCCGCGGAAATCCGCGGCGCCGAAGTGTCGCTCGTCGCGGAACGCCGCGACTATTCCTGGTGGGCCGGTTTCTCCTGGTCCGAGGCATTCGACCGGGTTGCGGGCCGCAACGTGCCGCGCAGTTGGGACCAGACCTGGGCGATGAACGCCGGCATCGATTGGACGCGCGGCCACTGGCGCTATGGCGCCGCGAACGGCGCCCATCGCGGCTGGCCGACGACGCGCGTGCAGGACAACGTGCTCGGAGAACGCAACGGTGACCGTTTCGGCGTACGGAACACGCTGGACCTGCGTGCGGAGTATCGCAAGCCGCTCGTCGTCGGGAGCCTCGCCGTGACCTTCGAGGTCACCAACGCGGTCAATGTCGGCAATACCTGCTGCCAGGAACTGCGGGCCGCCGACGACGGCACCGGTGGTGTCATATTCACGACCCGCAACAGCGACTGGCTGCCGCTCGTGCCCTCGGTCGGCGTTCTCTGGGAGTTCTAGGGAACGTCAATCCGGCGGTTGGAACCGGAGTCGCGGATCGTCCAATAGTGAGTGACGCACCGCTTTCGCTTGCTGTATGGACTGGCTGCCACGAGCCTGGCGATCGGCGCGTGCCTGCGCCTGTGGCTCTGGTGGAAGTTCGGCATGGCGGCGGGCGTGCAGGCCACCGCCCTGCCCACCATCCTCGCCGGCGGCCTGCTGAATGATGCGATCGTCGTGCTGTTCCTGCTCCTGCCACTCTCGGTCTACCTCGCGATCCTGCCGGACCGCAGGTACGCGTCGCGGGTCAATCGCGCGATCCTCGTTGCCGGCAGCTGGCTGACGGTCTTCGCGCTGGTTTTCCTCGCGTTCACGGAATCCTATTTCTTCGAGGAATTCGACGCGCGCTTCAATCTCGTCGCCTTCGATTACCTCGCGTATCCGACCGAGGTCGTCGGCGACGTCTGGGCGGAGTACCCGGTCGTACTCGTCACGCTCGCCGCGGCCGCCATTGCCACGGCCGTCACCTGGCAGCTGCGGCGCCTGCTGGACGCCGACAGACCGCCGACCAAGGCGTGGAAGCGCCTGGGGCCGGTCCTGCTGCATGCCGCCGTGGTCCTGGCCGCAGCTTCTCTGTGGTCCACCGACACGCTGTCGCGCGCCTCGAATCGCGTCGCAAACGAACTGGTGCAAAACGGCATGAGCAGCTTCATGCGCGCCGCCCGGACCAACGAGATCGACTACAACGCCTATTACAAGAGTGGCGATTCCGCCGAGAGCCTCGCGCTGATCGCGCGCGAGCTCGAGCGCGGCGGTGGCCGCCTGACCGGCCTCGCCGATGGCCGCCTCGATCGCGCATTCCCGGCGCGCGCCGACGGCCTCGGCCGGCTCAACGTCGTGCTGGTGTCGATCGAATCCTTCGGCGCGGAGTTCAGCCGGCTGCACGGGTCCGAACGGGACCTGATGCCGGCATTCGACGAGTTTGCGGGCAAGTCGCTGTGGTTCTCGAACGCCTATGCGTCCGGCACGCGCACCGTGCGCGGCCTGGAAGCCTTCACCAGTTCGATCCCACCGATCCCGACCGTCTCGATCCTGCGCCGGCCCGGCAACGAGAATGTCGCGACCTGGGGCGCGGTGATGCGTTCGCTCGGCTATCAGACGAGCTTCCTGTATGGCGGCTACGGTTATTTCGACAACATGAACTACTTCTTCGGCCAGAACGGCTTCGAAGTCGTGGACCGTCGCTCGATCCAGTCCGCGCGGTTCGAGAACATCTGGGGCGTCAGCGACGAGGACCTGTTTGACCATTCGCTCGCCTATTTCGACGCGATGCACGCGACCGGAAAGCCGTTCTTCTCCATCATCATGACGACCTCGAACCACAAGCCGTTCACCTTCCGTCCGGGTCTCGAGCACCTCGGCATTCCGCCGGAGGGCGGCCACCGCGCCGCCGGCGTGCGCTACGCGGACTTCGCGCTCGGCGAGTTCCTCCGGCACGCCGAGAGCCACGAATGGTTCGACGATACGATCTTCGTGGTCGCGGCCGATCACGGCGCGCGCGTCTACGGGGCGGAGCAGATCCCGCTCAAGACTTACGAGATCCCGTTGCTGATCTACGCTCCCAAACACATTGCGCCGAAGCGCGTCGATTCGCTGATGACGCAGATTGACATCGCACCGACCGTGCTCGGGCTGCTTGGGCTGCCGTACGAAGCGCCTTTTTTCGGCCAGGACGCGCTGCGCATGCCGGCGAAACACCGCGTGGCGCTCTTCAACCACAACCACGACGTCGCGATCTACCGCGACGGCAAGATCGTCGTGTTCGGACTCAATAAGGCGGTCGACACCTTCCGGTACGACCCCGTGGCGGACAGCTATGCGCCGACGCCACGGGATCCGGAGCTGGAACGGCTCGGCGCCGCCTACTTCCAGACCGCGTACGAGCTGTACGAGCAGCACCGCTACTTGCCATCCGCGCCGCCGGTCCGAACGGCGGGCCGCAGCGGTCCATGAGCTGCGGCCGCGCACGTCGCCTGGCAGCATTCGCTCTCACCGTGCTGACCGCGCCGGCGGCCGGGGCCGCAACGGGCTGCGCGCCCCCGCCGGCGACGGCGCTGCCGGACGATGCCGCCCTGGAGGCCGCCGGCGCCCGCATCGGCGAAATCACCGTGTGCGACTTGCCGATCTTCGATCCATCGATCAAGGGCGAGCGCAAAAAGCTGTACCGCCTGGCGGACCGGCTCCACATCGACACGCGCATCCCGGCGATCGAAGCGCATTTGCTGTTCAGGTCCGGCGAACCCTTCCTGCGACGGCGCCTGGATGAGACCGAGCGCAATCTTCGCGCGCTTCGGTTCATCCGCGAGCCGGAGATCCGGGTGATCGGCTATCGCGACGGCATCGTGGATCTCGAGGTCGTCGTGCACGAAGTCTGGACGACGAATCCCGGCATTTCGCTCGGCCGCAGCGGCGGCGCGAACTCGACCAGCCTGCAGATGGAAGAAACCAACTTGCTCGGCTTCGGCAAGTACCTCGCGATCGATTACTCCGACGACATCGACCGCACTTCCTACACTTTCCGCTGGCGCGACCCCGCGATCCTGGGCAGCCGCTGGCGCAACGAGCTCGTGTATCGCAACAGCGACGACGGCGAGCGCGAGATCGTCAGCATCGAGCGGCCATTCTATTCGCTCGAGACGCGCTGGACCGTCGGCACCCTGTTCGCCCGGGAGGATTCGGTGGAACGCGTTTACGAGGCCGGCGAGCGGGTCGCGGGCTACGGCCAGGCGCTCGAACGCTACGAGGTCCGGTACGGCTGGTCCCGCGGCCTCGAACGCGGCTGGACGCGCCGCGCGATTGTGGGGCTGCGTCACGAGCAATGGGAATTCGAACTGGCGCCCGACGAGGTCGCGCCGGATCTGCTGCCCGGCAACCGCCGCTTCGACTACCCCTTCGTACGCTTCGAGGGCATCCAGGACAACTTCGACACGACGCGCAACCGGGACCAGATCGCGCGCACCGAGGACCAGCACTTCGGGCTTCGTTACGCCGCCGAGTTCGGATTTGCGTCGACGGGCTTCGGTTCGGACCGCAACGCGCTGCTGATGCGCTTGGACGCGAGCCGCGGATTCCGGCTCCCCGATGAACAGTACCTGTTCACGCAGGGGCTGCTCACCGGACGCCTCGAATCCGGCAACCTGCAGGATGCGCTGCTGACTTCGTCGCTGCGATATTTCCGCGAGACCGGGCCGAAGAGCCGGTTCTACGCCTCGCTTGGCGTCGACGTCGGGCACGACCTCGACCCGGATCATGAACTGAACATCGGCGGCGACACGGGCCTGCGCGGCTATCCGCTGCGCTTCCAGTCCGGCAGCAGCCGCGCGCTGATGACGTTGGAACAGCGCTACTACTCGAACCGCTCGATCTGGCGCATCGCGGACATCGGCGGCGCCGTGTTCTTCGACATGGGCCGCACCTGGGGCGACCGCACCCTCGGTCCGCAGGAACCCCAATCCTTGCTCAAGGACATCGGCATCGGTCTCCGGATCGGCGCCTCCAAGACCTCGCTCGGCAACGTACTGCACATCGACCTCGCCTTCCCGCTCGACGGGTCGGGCTCGATCGACGATGTCCAGCTGCTAGTCGAAACCAAGGCCAGTTTCTGAGCAGGGAAACGAAACCGGAGGCGCGGCGTGCAGCGATGCGGCAGCGGTTCTGGCTGAACCACGCCTGGATTCCCTTCGGCCTTTTCGTCCTGGTCTGGATCGCCTTCGCATCGGGCAGGGTCGACCTTTGGATCGCCGATCACCTGTTTTTCGATGCTGCCACCCGGACCTGGATGGGCGCAGACACCTGGTGGGCATTCGATGTCATCCACACCGGCGGCAAGTGGTTGATCCGTCTGATTGGCCTCGCGACGCTCGTCGCGCTCGCCGCCACCTGCCTGCACCCGCGCCTGCGCCACCTGCGCCGCGCCGCTGCTTTTCTGGTCGTCGCCCTGATCCTGTGTCCGGCAACCATCGGCCTGCTGCAACAGGCATCCAACGTCGACTGCCCGCGGGACCTCGAACGCTACGGCGGCGATCTCCCGAGCGTCGCCCTGTTCGCCGACCGGCCGGATGACCTGCCGCGTGGCGGGTGCTATCCCGGATCCCATGCCGGATCGGGATTCGCGCTGATGGCGTTCTACTTCGTCCTGATCGAGTCCCGGCCGCGCCTCGCCCGTGCGGCGCTCTTGGCAGCGATCCTGGTCGGGGTCGTGTTCTCGCTCGGCCAGCAGGCGCGTGGCGCGCACTTCCTGTCGCACGACCTCACCAGCGCGACCATTGTCTGGTTCCTGCTGCTGTCCCTGTACCGGCGGCTGCTAGAATCGGGCAGCCCGCGGCGCCCGCGATGGATTTCCGGCCCGGCAAGCGTCTTACACCCCGTAGGCGTCGCGCCGGGTGGACCCCAAGTTGGCAGACGATCAACAACTCATTCGTCGCATGCTCGCGGGCGACGAGCAGGCCTTCGAGGCGTTTTTCAACGCGTACTTCGCGCGCTTGTACCGATTCGCCCTGCCCCGTCTCAACGGGAACATCGAAGCGACCGAGGAAGTGGTGCTCTCCACGCTCACCAAGGCGATGCGCAAGCTGTCGAACTTCCGGGGCGAGTCGGGTCTGTTCACCTGGATCTGCCAGATTTGCCGTCATGAAGTCGTCGACCGCATCCGCGCAGAAAGGCGCTCGAGCCATGTCGTGCTGATCGACGACCAGCCGGAATTGCGGGCGGCGATCGAATCGGTCGAGGCGCCCGAGGAATACGACCTGGTCCGCAGCCACGGCCGCGCCGAAGTGGGCCGGCTGGTGCAGACGGTCCTCGACCGCCTGCCTGCGAGCTACGGCGATGCGCTCGAGTGGAAGTACATCGAGGGGCAGTCGGTCGAAGTGATCGGCGAGCGTCTCGGGATCGGCACGACGGCGGCACAATCGTTGCTTGCACGCGCGCGCGCGGCGTTCCGCGAGGCGCTGGAAAAAGTTTTCGGCGCGGATGCGGCCGACATCGCCGCCAGCCTGGGCGCCTGAGGTTCAGCCATGCATGACCAAGACCAAGACATCGCACAGGTGCTGAAAGCCGCGGGGTCACGCGAGAAAC
>JANNKZ010000437.1:0-8346 GCA_031396515.1 Gammaproteobacteria bacterium | reverse complement strand
CCGGGAAGGATCAGGTAGTCGCGGCCGATGCCGTTCCAGCGCGCGACGTCGCGGTAGTCGAGGCCGTAGCGCATGGCGATGGAATAAAGCGTCTCGCCGCGATGCACGACGTGCCCATCGGCAACCGCGGGGCGGCGACCGCCGCCCGCGCAGGCAACGAGCGCGAGCGCGACGGCGAGCGCGAACGCCGCGCGCACCTCAGGAGGTGCCGCCGAGCAACGGCACGAAGCTGACGAATCCGAGCCGTTCGCGCAGGTATTGGTCGCCGCGCCGCGTCAGGCGCAGGAGTTCCTGCTTGCCTTCGGGTCCGACCGGGGCGATCAGCCGCCCGCCTTTCTTCGAAAGCTGGTCCAGCAGCTTCTGCGGAATCGCATGCGGCGCGGCAGCGAGCAGGATGCCGTCGAATGGCGCCTGTGACGGCCAGCCGGCGGCGCCGTCGCCGTGCTTGAAGCGGACGTTCTTGATCCCGAGTTTGCGGGTGCTCTCCCGTGCGCGGTCGAGCAGCGCCTCGATGCGCTCGATGCTGTAGATACGCCCGACCAGCGGCGCCATCACTGCGGTCTGGTAGCCGCAGCCGGTGCCGATCTCGAGGATTTTTTTCGGCTCGCCGCCGATCGTCAGCGCCTCGGTCATGCGCGCGACGACGTAGGGCTGCGAGATCGTCTGGCCGTGACCAATGGGCAGGGCGGTGTCCTCGTAGGCGCGGCTTGCAAGCGCTTCGTCCACGAACAGGTGTCGGGGCACGTTCCGGATGCGGTCCAATACGCGCGGGTCGCGGATGCCCTGCTCCACCAGGCGCTGGACCAGCCGCTCGCGCGTGCGGGCGGAAGTCATGCCGATGCCGCTCTGGCCCGAATTCACCGCGCCGGGTCCTGCAGCCACGCGCGCAACTCGTCGAGCGCGGCGTGGCGCGTCAGGTCGACTTGAAGCGGCGTAACCGACACCCGGCCGCCGGCAACCGCATGGAAGTCCGTGCCGGGACCGGCATCTTCACCGGCGCCGGCCGGACCGATCCACCAGATCGGGCGCCCGCGCGGATCGGTTCCGCGCACGGCGGCTTCGGCGCGATGGCGGTGGCCGAGTCGCGTGACCTCGAAGCCCGCCAGCTTCTCGTAGGGCAGGTCCGGCACGTTGACATTCAGGATCATCGAGCGGTGCATCGGTTTCGCGAGTACGCGCAGCACCAGTTCGCGCGCGACCCGCGCGGCCGTCGCAAAATGCGGGCCAGCGCCTCCGCCGATTGCGACCA
This sequence comes from Gammaproteobacteria bacterium, assembly GCA_031396515.1. Taxonomy (GTDB): domain Bacteria; phylum Pseudomonadota; class Gammaproteobacteria; order Steroidobacterales; family Steroidobacteraceae; genus SCUD01. The sequence continues at coordinate 7,097 of JANNKZ010000437.1, read as the reverse complement.
GCGACACGGCGATCGTCGGCAGTCCGAGGAATCGCCCCTCGATCGCGGCCGCGACCGTGCCCGAGTACAGCACGTCGTCGCCGAGATTCGCGCCGTCATTGACGCCTGAGACCACCATGTCGAACTCGTGCTCGAACAGGCCGGTGATCGCGAGGTGAACGCAGTCGGTCGGCGTGCCGTTGATCACGTACCAGGTGTCCGCGTCTACCTGCTGCACGCGTAGCGGAATCTCGAGCGTCAGCGAGTGACTTGCGCCGCTGCAGTTGCGATCCGGCGCGACCACCGTGAGCGGCGCGACGCCCGTCAGCGCCTCCTTCAGGAAGCGCAGCCCCTCGGCACGGTAGCCATCGTCATTGGCGAGCAGGATTTTCACGGCCGTCGGCAGTTTCCCGTCGCGTCCCGCGCGACCGGGCCGCACTATACTGGAAAGCGCCGGCGGTCAGGCGCCGGCGCCCGGTGACCCGTATGAGCGACGAAGACGAGCGCGAGCTGTTCCGCAAAGCCGTGCAGGGCGTGCGCCGCCTGCGCGCGACGCGCCCGGTATTGGCGCCGCCAAAGCGCCGCCCGCTCGCGCTGTCGCGGCGGGCCGACGACCGCGATGCGCTCGCTGAGTCGCTGGTGCTCGACGCGGCCGATCTCGAAATCGAAACGGGCGAGGAACTCGCCTGGCGGCGCGCAGGCATCCCCGAGGCGACGCTGCGCCGCCTGCGCCGCGGCCAGATCGCCCGGCGCGCGGAGCTTGATCTGCACGGCATGACGCAAGCCGAAGCGCGCCTCGCGCTGAGCGGCTTCCTGACTGAGTGCCGGGAACTCGGCCGGCTCTGCGTGCGCGTCGTCCACGGCAAGGGCCGCGGCTCGGGTCATCGCGGGCCGGTGCTCAAGGCCGCCGTCAACCGCTGGTTGCAGCGATCGGCCGCCGTTCGTGCTTTCTGTTCCGCGCGCCGCCAGGACGGCGGCACCGGCGCGGTCTATGTACTGCTCGACGCCTGAGGACTCAGTCGGCATCGACGTCCGGCACATTCGCCTGGACAATTTCGCGCAGGCACGACGTCGCGAAGGCGCCGCGCGGCAGTTCGAACTGCAGCTGCAGCTGTCCCGGGTCGAGCCGGAACTTCAATCCCCTCGGCCGCACGACCAGCGCTCGCCGCTCAGCGCGCAGGCCCGCGCCGCCGAGCCGTTCCGGCAGTGGCGCCAGCGCGAGCAAGGCCGGGAGTTCGGCGGCACCCGCGTCGGCTGCCGGCTGCATTCCGCCTTCGCCGCAGAGCGGGCCGGTCGGGCCGATGTCGCCGTCCCGGCAGCGCTGCAGTAGCGTCTCGTCGGGATCGTCAATCGCGAATACCGAGGCGCTGCCGGCGAGATTCACGATCTCCCCGCGCAACAGCCGGTTCCAGCTGCCGGCGCGTACGCGACCAGAGAGCACGGCATTGAAGGCAAGCGCACGCGCAGAGGAAAGCAGAAACCCGCGCCCCTCGCGCGACCTCGGCAGCCGGCCGTTATCGAGCCAGCCGCCGACGCGCGCGAGGTTCGCGCCATCGTGGCCGAAACGCTGGCTGCCGAAGTAATTCGGGAATCCATTCACGGCCACGCCCTCGAGCCGCTTCGCGAGCGCCGCCGCATCGCCCGCCAGGTCCCGCACGCGCAGCGAGAAGCGGTTTCCGGCAAGCGCGCCGCGCCTTAGCTTGCGCGAATGCGGGTGGACCGAGAGCACCCGAAAGCCCTCGCCGGAAAATCCCTCGAGCTGCGCGCCGCGAGGCGCCGGCACCGAGAACCACTGCCGGGTGACCGCACGCCGGTCCTTCATGCCCGCGAAGCCGACGTCCGCCTGGGCGCACCCGAGGTGGGCGGCGAGCGCGCGCGCGACGAACAGCGTGTTCGCGTCCTGCTTTTCGACCCAGAGCAACTGGTGGGCAACGCCGCCATCCGGCGCGAAGCCGAGAAACTCTTCGACAACGAAATCCGACGCCTCGGTGCGGATCGTGCCGGACACGGGCGGCGGCCCGCCAGCCCGTGGCGGATCGAGGGCGAACGCTCGCCACGCCGGGTTCACGGCTTCTTCAGGCGCCATCGCCCTCCCGCAGCAGCACGATCGCCTGGGCCGCGATGCCTTCGCCACGGCCGAGCGCGCCGAGGCCCTCGGCGGTCGTCGCTTTCAGGTTGACCCGGCTGCGATCGACGTCCAGGTCGGCGGCGATGGCCGCGCAGATCGCGTCGCGGTGCGCGCCGATTCGCGGCGCCTCGGCGACCAGCGTCAGGTCGCAGTTGGCGACGGCGAAACCGCGCGCGGCGACGAGCTTCAAGACCTCGCGCAGGAGCCCGCGGCTGTCGGCGCCCGCGTAGCGCGCATCATTCGGCGGGAAGTGCTGGCCGATGTCGCCCGCGCCGCAGGCGCCGAGCAGGGCATCCATCAGCGCATGCAGCAACACGTCCCCGTCGGAGTGCGCGACAACGCCGCGATCATGCGGAATGCGGAGCCCGCCGAGCATCACATGGTCGCCCGGCGCGAAGCGGTGTACGTCGTAGCCGCTGCCGACCCTCATCGGGCCACCCGCAACGAGCGCATTGCAGCCTGGGCCAGCACCAGATCCGCCGGCCGCGTCACCTTGATGTTGAGCGGCGAGCCCTCGACGAGCAGCGGCTTGAGGCCGAGTCCCTCGATGGCCGCCGCCTCATCGGTCGCATCGAAACCCTCGCCGAGCGCGCGAATCAGCGCGCGCACCAGCCGGCCATGGCGGAACATCTGCGGCGTCAGCGCGCGCCACAGCCGCTCGCGCGGCACGGTGCGGGCGCTGCGATCGTCATCGGGATCGGCCTGCTTCAGCGTGTCGGTCACCGGCACCGCCAGCAGCCCGCCGACCGCGTCACGACGGCATTCGGCGACCAGCGCCGTCAGATCCGCGCGCGGCACGCAGGGTCGTGCCGCGTCGTGCACCAGCACCCAGTCCTCGGGCGCGGCGGTCACGAGCGCGTGCAGCCCGTTCAGCACCGACATTGCGCGGGTCGGCCCGCCGGCGACGGTGACGACGCCACGCCGCGCCGCCGTCGGCAGCCGACGGAAACGCCGGTCGCCAGGCAGCGTAACGACCACGCCGCCCGCGATGCCCGGCACGCTCGCGAGCGCGCGCAGCGCATGTTCGAGCAGGCTCCTGCCGGCGATGCGGAGGTAGGGCTTGGGAGTGGATCCGCCGAAGCGCGACGAGGCGCCGGCAGCCGCAATCACGAACCAGATGCGCTCGGGCACCGCGGAATCAAGGAACGGCCGCTGCCTGGCTCGGCTGCGGCCCGTCCGCCGGCGGCAGCGCCGGTACGACGACCTGATAGAAAGTCTCGTTCGCCGCGATCATGCCGAGATCGCGGGCGCGTTCCTCGAGCGCCGTCAGGCCCTGCTTGAGGTCGGCGACTTCCGCTTTCTGCTGCGTGTTGCGCTCCGCGAGGACTGCGTTCTCGGCGCGTTGCGCCTCGACCGAGCTCTCGAGGCTCCAGACTTCCCGCATGCCCTCGTCCGATAGCCACAGCCGGTACTGGAGCAGCGCCAGCGCAGCGATCAGGCAGCAGAACAGGACCTTCATGGGGCGGGGAGATTAGCACGTTCCGGACGGTTCAAAACCCCCGGACTCAACGCGGCTTCACCGGAAATGCTTCGCGGCCGGCGTAGCGGGCGCGTGCGCCCAGCTGTTCCTCGATGCGCAGCAGCTGGTTGTACTTCGCCATGCGGTCCGATCGCGACAGCGAGCCGGTCTTGATCTGGGTCGCAGTGGTGCCGACCGCGATGTCGGCGATGGTCGAGTCCTCGGTCTCGCCGGAACGATGCGAAACGACCGCCCCATAGCCCGCGCGCGCCGCCATATCGATCGCGGCCAGTGTCTCGGTCAGCGTGCCGATCTGGTTCGGTTTGATCAGGATCGCATTGGCGACGTTCTCGGCGATGCCGCGCGACAGGATCTCGGTGTTGGTGACGAACAGGTCGTCGCCGACCAGCTGCACCTTCGACCCGAGACGGCGCGTCAGCCCGGACCAGCCCTCCCAGTCGGCTTCCGCCATGCCGTCCTCGATGCTGATGATCGGGTAGCGTTCTGCCAGTGCCGCCAGGTAATCGGTGAACTGCGCGGCCGTGAAGCGCCGGCCCTCGGACTCGAGCAGGTACACGCCGTCGCGGTGGAACTCCGTGCTCGCAACGTCGAGGCCGAGCCAGACGTCCTGGCCGGGCTGGTAGCCGGCCGCACGGATCGCCTCGAGGATCACACCAAGCGCCGCTTCGTTCGATGGCAGGTCGGGTGCGAAGCCGCCTTCGTCGCCGACCGCCGTCGACAGGCCGCGTCCCCGCAGGATTTTCTTGAGGCTCTGAAATAGTTCCGCGCCGCAGCGCAGGGCCTCGCGGAAACTCGGCAGGCCGGCCGGCAGGATCATGAATTCCTGGACGTCCAGGCTGTTGTCGGCGTGCGCACCGCCATTGATGATGTTCATCATCGGCACCGGCATCACGACCGCGTCGTCGCCGCCGAGATAGCGGTACAGCGGCAGCTTCTGGCTGCGCGCGGCCGCCTGCGCGGCGGCGAGGGAAATCGCGAGGATCGCGTTGGCACCGAGTCGCGACTTGTTGTCCGTGCCGTCGAGTTCGAGCATGCGCCGGTCGATGCCGGCCTGGTCGTTGGCATCGCGGCCGACCAGCGAATCGCGGAGCACGCCGTTGACGTGCTGCACGGCGTGCAGCACGCCCTTGCCGCCGAAGCGCCGCGGATCGCCGTCCCGCAGTTCCACGGCTTCGCGCGTTCCGGTCGAGGCGCCCGAGGGAACCGCCGCGCGGCCGACGGTGCCGTCCTCGAGTTCGACGTCCGCCTCCACAGTCGGGTTGCCGCGTGAGTCGAGGACCTCGCGGCCGCGGATGTCGACGACGCGCATCAGAGCGATGACTCCGCGAACGGCCGCGACTTCACCGCGCGGTCCAGAACGACCAGGAGTTCCAGCAGTTCGCGCATGCGCGGCAGCGGCCAGGCATTGGGTCCATCCGACAGCGCCTGCTCCGGCCGCGGATGGGTTTCCATGAACACGCCGGCGACGCCCGCGGCAATGGCCGCGCGTGCCAGCACCGGCACGAACTCGCGCTGGCCGCCCGAGGCCGTGCCCTTCCCGCCCGGCAGCTGGACCGAATGCGTCGCGTCGAACACGACCGGCGCGCCGAACTCGCGCATCACGGCGAGCGCGCGCATGTCCGAGACGAGGTTGTTGTAACCGAAGCTGAAGCCGCGCTCGCAGACCATGATGGAATCGTTGCCGGTCGAGCGCGCCTTCTCGACGACGTTCGACATTTCCCAGGGACTCAGGAACTGGCCCTTCTTGATGTTGACCGGCTTGCCCTGGGAACAGGCGTTGACGATGAAATTCGTCTGGCGGCACAGGAAAGCCGGCGTCTGCAGCACGTCGACGACGGCCGCGACTTCGGCGAGCGGCGTGTCCTCGTGCACGTCGGTCAGGACCGGCACGCCGTGCTCGCGCTTCACGTCGTCGAGCACCCTCAGGCCGCGCTCGATGCCGGGCCCGCGGAAGGACGCGCGCGAGGAGCGATTCGCCTTGTCGTAGGAAGCCTTGAACACGAACGGGATGCCGAGCGCGGACGTCATTTCCTTGAGCGCGCCCGCGATGTCGCTGGTGAGCGTCGCATCCTCGACGACACAGGGCCCTGCGATCAGGAAGAACGGCCGGTCCGCGCCGACCTCGGCGCCGGCGAGCTTCACGCGCTCGCCGCTCGCGGCAGCTGGCCCGCTGCGTGCTCGCGCGCCGCGCGCACGAACCCGGCGAACAGCGGATGCCCATCCCGCGGATTGGAGGTGAACTCCGGGTGGAACTGCACGCCGATGAACCACGGATGCGAGGGCAGCTCGACGATCTCGACCAGGTCGTCCTCCGAGAAGGCGGAAAACGCGAACCCGGCCTTCTGCATGCGCTCGAGGTAGCGGTTGTTGAACTCGAAGCGGTGGCGGTGGCGCTCGTGGATCGCGTCGCGGGCGTAAACCGCGCGCGCGAGCGTACCCGGCCGGATGCGGGATTCCTGCGCGCCGAGCCGCATCGTGCCCCCAAGCTCGGAGGCGTCGTCGCGGGTCTGCGCGCCGCCGATGCGGTCCTGCCATTCGGTGATCAGGGCGATCACCGGATCGGGCGCATCCTTCTGGAACTCGGTCGAATTCGCGCCCGCGAGCCCGAGCACGTTGCGCGCGTACTCGATGACCGCGACCTGCATGCCGAGGCAGATGCCGAGGTAGGGAATGCCGTGCTCGCGCGCGTGGCGGACGGCCTGGATCTTGCCCTCGATACCGCGTTCGCCGAAGCCGCCGGGCACCAGGATCGCGTCCATGCCGTCGAGGCAGCCCGTCCCGTTCGCCTCGATGTCGGTGGACTCGACGTAATGCACCTGCACGCGCGTTCGGCTGCGAAGCCCGGCGTGGCGCAGGGCCTCGTTCAGCGAAATGTACGAATCGCGGATCTGTACGTACTTGCCGACCATCGCGACATTGACGGTCGCCTCGTGGAGGTTGCGCGCCGCGACCACCTGCTGCCATTCGCGCAGGTCCGCCGGCGGCGCCTCGAGGTGCAGCTTCTCGCAGACGATCTCGTCCAGGCGCTGTTCGTGCAGCAGGAGCGGAATGCGGTAGATGTCGTCCGCATCGACTGCCGAGATCACCGCGCGCTCCTCGACGTTCGTGAACAGCGCGATCTTGCGGCGCTGCTCGTCCGGCAGCGGGTCGCGGCAGCGGCACAGCAACACGTCCGGCTGGATGCCGATGCCGCGCAGTTCCTTGACCGAATGCTGCGTCGGCTTGGTCTTGACCTCGCCCGAGCCGCCGACGATCGGCACCAGCGTCAGGTGGATGTACATGCAGTTGCTGCGGCCGTGTTCCACGCCCATCTGGCGGATTGCCTCGAGGAACGGCAGCGTCTCGATGTCGCCGACCGTGCCGCCGATCTCGACCATGCAGACGACGCGGCGCTGGTGGTGCCGATGGCGGCTTCGTACTCGCACATCGTCGTCACGGCTTCGGCATTCGGCAAGAACCTGATGCCCCGGGTGGCCGCGTTGCTCGATGTCGCGCAGGTTTCGGACATCG
>JANNKZ010000396.1:0-1504 GCA_031396515.1 Gammaproteobacteria bacterium | reverse complement strand
TGTGCATGCAGACCAACGATTTCCGCCGCGCTTTCGAGGCCTTTGCCGCGAAGCGCAAACCCGCATTCGAGGGCAACTGATGACGCCGCACGACGACCGCCTGCAATGGCCCTTCTTCGACGAATCGCACCGGCAACTCGCGCAGGAGGCGGAACAATGGGCCGCGGCGAATCTCGCGGGTGCCGCGCATCCATCAGCTCGCGATGCCGTGGATGCGCGCTGCCGCGAACTGGTCGCAGCCCTCGGCAAGGCCGGGCTGCTGAAGCACTGCCTGCGCGCCCGGGATGGCGGCGCGTCCGAGGAATTCGATGCCCGGGCGATCTGCCTGCTGCGTGAAACCTTCGCCCGGTCGGATGGGCTCGCCGATTTTGCTTTCGCGATGCAGGGACTCGGCAGCGCGCCGCTGTCGCTCGCCGGCGGCGAGGCGCTGCGCGCTTCCTACCTTCCGCGCATCGGCGACGGCACGGCGCTCGGCGCCTTCGCGCTGTCGGAACCGGATGCCGGCTCCGACGTCGCGGCGATGACGACCGCCGCGCGTCGTGACGGCGGCATGTACATCCTGAACGGCTCCAAGACCTGGATCTCGAACGGCGGCATTGCGGATTTCTACTGCGTGTTCGCGCGCACGACGCCCGGCATCCACCGCGCCGACGGCAGCGTCTCGGCCGAGGGCATCAGCGCCTTCGTGGTCGAGCCGGGCGATCCGGGTTTCGTGATCGCAGAGCGCATCGACGCGATGGCGCCGCATCCGCTCGCCCGGCTCGTGTTCGACAACTGCCACATTCCCGTCGCGCGCCTGATCGGCGAGGAGGGTGAGGGCTTCCGCATCGCCATGCGCACGCTCGACGTGTTCCGCACCTCGGTCGCGGCCGCGGCCTGCGGTTTCGCGCGATCGGCGCTCGACGCCGCGATCGGCCACGCACGGTCGCGCAGCCTCTTCGGGCGCACGCTCGCGGATTTCCAGCTGACGCAGACGGCACTCGCGGAGATGGCGACGGGGCTCGAATCCGCCCAGCTGCTGACTTATCGCGCAGCCTGGCTGCGGGACCGCGGACAGCCGTTCACGGCGGCAGCCGCGATGGCAAAGCTGACCGCGACCGAGAACGCGCAGACGATCATCGACCGCGGCCTGCAGATGTTCGGCGGCCGTGGCGTGATCCAGGGCGAGGTGATCGAGCGCCTGTACCGGGAGATCCGGGCGCTGCGCATCTACGAGGGTGCGAGCGAAGTGCAGAAGCTGATCATCGGCCGGGAGCTCTTGAAATGAGCCGCGAGATCCTGCAACCGCCGGGCTGGGCGCACCCGCGCGGCTATTCGAATGGCATCGCGGCGGAAGGCCGGCAGCTTTTCGTGTCGGGTCAGATTGGCTGGGATGCGGATCAGGAAATCGTCAGTGACGATTTCGCCCTGCAGACCCGACAGGCGCTTTCGAACATCATCGACGTGCTCGCCTGTGCCGGCGCGGGTCCGCGCGACATCGTGCGGCTCACCTGGTACGTGACGA
>JANNKZ010000346.1:0-2950 GCA_031396515.1 Gammaproteobacteria bacterium | reverse complement strand
GTGGCGCGCAACCGCTACATCGAGTCCGTGCAAATCTTCAATTCGACGATCCGGCGCTTCCCGGTCAATTTGACGGCAAAGATGTTCGGTCACGACGTGAAGGCGAATTTCACCGTCGAGAACGAAGCCGAGATCTCGCGCCCGCCTGCGGTCGAGTTCGACGCGGCGCCCCGGCAGCCTGCCGAAGTGCCGGCAGAGGCCCCCGCGACCTGAACGCGCGGGCACGCCGATGAGCCGCCTTGCCGGGCTGCGCGTCACAGCGCTCGCCGCAGCGTGGATTGCGTTCGCTGCCGCAATGGCTCAAGCGCAGCAGGCCATTCCGCCTCTCACTTCGCGCGTCACGGATCTCGTCGGCACGCTGACGAGCGCGGAGCGCACGAGCCTCGAGTCGAAGCTCGGAGCCTTCGAGGCAAGGAAAGGCGCGCAGATCGCGGTGCTGATCGTGCCGACCACGCAGCCGGAAGAGATCGAGCAGTACTCGATCCGCGTGGTCGACGCCTGGAAGCTCGGGCGCGAGAAGCCGGACGACGGCGCGTTGCTCCTCGTCGCAATTCAGGACCGCGCGCTTCGCATCGAGGTCGGCCGCGGGCTCGAGGGCGCGCTCACGGATCTCGTCGCCAATCGCATCATCGACGAGAGCATCACGCCCCGCTTTCGCGAGGGGGACTTCGCCGGCGGCATCGCCGCCGGCGTCGAGCGCATGATCGCCGTCGTCGATGGTGAGCCGTTGCCCGAGCCCGCGAAGCACTGGAATGGACCGCGGGACCTCGGCGGCATACTGCCGATGCTGTTCTTCGCCGTATTCATCGCCTCGACGGTTTTGCGCGCCATTTTCGGACGCGCCCTCGGTTCGGTGGCGACCGGCGGCGTTGCCGGCGGCATCGCGTGGTTCATCACACAGGTGCTCGGGCTCTCCGTCGGCGTCGGCCTGTTCGGGCTGGTGCTCTCGCTCGTGCTCGGCTTCGGTAACGGCGGCCGCTGGTCGAGTCTGCCCAGGCACGGTGGTTGGAATACTGGCGGTTGGGGCGGCGGCCGATCGAGCGGGGGCGGCGGATTCGGCGGCGGGGGCGGTAGTTTCGGGGGCGGCGGCGCCTCGGGGCGCTGGTAGACGATGTCGCCCGGACGCGCACTCAGGCACCTGTTCGCGAGCCGCTGGGGCACGCGCCGCCGCTTCACAGCCGAGATTCGCGCAGGCATCGAGGCGGCAATCGCGGCGCTCGAATGCCGGCATGCGGGCGAGATCCGCTTTGCGATCGAGACTGCGTTCGATCTGCCAGACCTGTGGTACGGCAGGACGCCGCGCGAGCGGGCGGTGCTGGTGTTCGGTCATCTCGGGGTATGGGACACCGCAGGCAACAACGGCGTGCTCATTTACGTGCTGATGGCGGACCGCGACGTCGAGATCGTCGCGGATCGCGCGATCGCCGCGTGCGTGCCGCAGGCGGATTGGGACGCGGTGTGCCGCGACATGGAGGAACACTTCCGGGCCGGCCGCTTTGCTGCGGGCGCGGAGGCGGGGATCGGCGGCGTGGGCGCGCTGCTCGCACGGCATTTTCCCGGGCAGGGCGGCGACCGCAACGAACTGACGGACGCGCCTGTCCTGCTCTAGTCACGCGAGCGAGTGGTAGACCTTCTGGACGTCGTCATCCTGCTCCAGCAGGTCGATCAGCTCGAGTGCCTCGGTGGCCTGGGCCTCGGGCAGTTCGACCGGCATGGTGCAGACGTATTCCTGCTCCGCGGACAGCGGCACGAGCCGCCGTTCCTCGAGCCGTTTCTGGAGCTGGCCGAAGTTCTCGAACAGGCAGCGCACGACGAGCTGGGCCTCGCCCTTGTCGCCCATACCTTCGCCCATTTCCTCGAGCCCGTGGTCGATCAGGTCGAGCTCCAGTTCGTCGGCGTCGATACCGGCGGGATCGAGCCGGAACACGCCCATGTGGCGGAACAGGAAACTGACGCTGCCATTGCTTGCGAAATTGCCGCCGTACTTGGCGAAGATGTGGCGCACGCTCGCGACGGTGCGCGTCGGGTTGTCGGTCGCGGTCTCGACCAGCACCGCGATGCCGTGCGGGGCATATCCTTCATACATGACTTGCAGGTAATCCGCGGCGCCCTGGCCGGAGGCGCGCTTGATCGCCGCTTCGACCCGGTCCTTCGGCATGTTGACCGCGCGCGCGTTCTGTATCACGCGCCGGAGAGTCGGGTTGTGCGCGGGATCTGAACCGCCGGACTTCACCGCGATCGTGATGTCCTTGCCGATGCGCGCGAATTGCTTCGCCATGCGGTTCCAGCGGGCGAACATCGCATGCTTGCGGACTTCGAATATGCGTCCCATCGCGCCAGTATCGCATCGGCGGCGCGGCTGCGGGTAGGATGCCGGCATGCGCGAGGCTCTGCAGCGTTGGGCGGTCAAGCGGGTACTGAACGTCTCCCGCGCGGCGCTCTCGCGCGCGCCGACGCCGGAACGCATTCGCTCGCTCGTCGCGCGCGCCTCGCCCCTGATCGCGCGCCGCGAAACCTACGAGGCTTCCGCGCCCGTAGCTGTTGGCGAGGCGCAGGCGCGCTGGGTGCAGGCGACGGACGCTCAGGCCTCGGGCGTCATCCTCTATTTCCACGGCGGCGGCTTCATCGCCGAGTGCCGTGCGGTCCACGATCCGCTGCTCGCCGCGCTCGGTCGCGCCGCGGGCGCGCGCGGGCTGATGCTGGATTACCGACTCGCGCCCGAGCATCCGTTCCCAGCCGCGATCGACGACTGCTTCGCGGCCTGGCATTTCCTGCTGTCGTCCGGGATCGATCCCGGTCGGCAGAGAGGGTGTCCCGTCACGTGAACGCGCTGGATCGCGACCTTGTGTTTCGCGGCGTGTGCGGTCGGCGGAACGATCTCCCCAGCATTTGCGCAGAGCACGACCTCCACCGCCGCTGTTACGCGCGGCAAAGGTGTCCTGGAAGAGAT
>JANNKZ010000321.1:0-9739 GCA_031396515.1 Gammaproteobacteria bacterium | reverse complement strand
GGACGCCCGGCATCATCACCGACCAGGGCGAGTACCTTGCCGGCTACCTGCCGGCGGCGAGCATGGCCGAGTACCTGAAGCAGACAGCGACCGCGGCCGCCGCGAAGAACTGACTCAACGCTCGAGCAGGTGCCGCTTTTCCTTCACGTCCTTCCAGTCGTCCGCATCGGGCGGCGGGTCGCCGCGCTGCGTGATGACTGGCCATTCCTTCGCGAGCTCGGCGTTCAGCGCCAGGAAGTCCTCCTGGCCGGCCGGCACGTCCTCCTCCGAAAAAATCGCGTCCACCGGGCATTCGGGTTCGCACAGCGTGCAATCGATGCATTCCTCGGGATCGATGACGAGGAAGTTCGGCCCTTCATGGAAGCAATCCACGGGGCAGACTTCGACGCAGTCCTTGTACTTGCACTTGATGCAGGTTTCGGTGACGACAAACGTCATCGAGGGAGCTCCGCGCGAATTTTCGGGCGGCGCATTGTGCCACAGGCCCGCCGCGGGCGGCCCGTTCAGGCACGGGACGGCGGCCGTTCGAAGGTCGTGAAATGCAGTTCACGCCGGCCCCGGGAGCGGTCCTCGAAGTACCGGCGGAGCGTGAACTCGATGCTTGGGAACGCGATCTCGGGCCAGGGGATGTCGCGCTCCTCGTACAGACCGACTTCGAGGCTCTCGACGCCGACGCCGTAGCCGCCGTCCGCGAGCTCGGCGCGGAACAGCACGTGGACCTGGTGCGCGTGCAGCACGTGCACGATCGCACAGGGGTCCTCGATCTCGACGCGCGCGAGCGCCTCCTCAAAGCATTCGCGCGCCGCCGCCTGCTGCAGCGTCTCGCCGTTCTCCATGAATCCTGCGGGTACCGTCCAGAACCCGCGACGCGGCTCGATCGCCCGCCGGCACAACAAGATGCGCCCGCCGCTCTCCGGCACGCAGCCGGCGACCAGCTTGGGGTTCTCATAGTGGATCGCCTGGCAGCCGTCGCAGACGTAGCGCGGGAGGTGGTCGCCCTCGGGAATGCGCCGGGCGAGCTTCGCGCCGCAGCTCGGGCAGAAGTTCATCGGTGCGATTGTCGTCGGAGGGGCCGTCGCTGCCAAGCCGCCGTATAATCGCCGTTCGCGGCCGGGGTGGTGGAATTGGTAGACACAGCAGACTCAAAATCTGCCGACCGCAAGGTCATGCGAGTTCGATTCTCGCCCTCGGCACCAATCATTTGACGCCCGCCTGCGACCTTTCCCCGGCATCGGGCATCTAAGCGCCCGTGACCCGAATCTGCGAGATCGCGATACCGCCGGAAACTGTCGCCGCCGCCCAGGCGGGCGACCAGGCGGCCATCGAGGCCGTCTATCACGCGACCGCTTCACCGCTCTATACGCTGCTCCGGCGCCTGGTGCGCCGGCCGGCAATCGCCGAAGAGCTGTTGCAGGAGACCTTCGTCGACGTGCTCGAGCACATCGGCGCCTACGAGGGCCGCTGTCCGCTGCCGGCCTGGATCCGCGCGCTCGCGGTCAACCGCGCGCTGATGTACCTGCGCTCGCCCTGGCATCGGAGCCTCGAATGGCTGGACAAGGATCCGGGCGGCGCGGATCGGCTGCCAGCGCCTGAACGCGAGGCGTCGTATGAAGCAGGACTCGAACGCGCGCTCATGACGCTGCCCGCGATCGCGCGCGCGGTCGTCTGGCTGCATGACGTCGAGGGATACACGCACGCCGAGATCGGGCTCGCGCTCGGCCGCACGCCGAGCTTCTCCAAGTCACAGCTCGCGCGCGCACACGCGCGCCTGCGCACCGAGCTCGGCGACGCCGCCGCGGCGACGGAGGGGCTGCCATGCACGCCGACCTGAACGAGTGGAGCGGGCGCCTGTCGGCGCTGGCCGGATTCGACGCGCCCGCCGGCGGCTGGGTCGCCGTGCAGGCCGCGCGCCGCCAGCGCGAGTCGCGGGCGAGCCGCGCGTTGCCGATCGCGGTGGCGGCGGCGGTCGCTGCGCTCGCCGCCGGCCTCGGCTGGTGGCTGCAGGATACGCAGCGCGAACTGGCATTGGCGGCGACGCAGGAGATACCGGTCGCGCTCGCGAGCGCGGCGGTGCGCGACGAGAATGCGCGCCTCGAGGAGCTGCTCGCGACGCTGCCGGAGCGGCAGGTGATGCGCGGCCGGACCGCATTCACCGTCGCGGAGCTCGAGGACCGCCTGGCGCTGCTGGACGATCGGCTGAGCCGAGTCACACTCGAGCCGAATGCGCCGGAGCGCGCGGAGCGCCTGTGGCGCCAGCGCGTCGACGTGATGAATTCGCTGGTCCACGTCCGTTACGCGGACGCGATCGGCACCTACTGATTTCCCGGAGGCAGCGATGAACAGGACACTGCAGACGATCGTGGCGGCCGCGGCGCTCGTGCTCGGCGCGACGCAGGGTCAGGCTGCGGATGAAGCGGACCTCGAGCAGCGGCTCGAGGACGCGCAGCGCCGGCTGGAGGAGGCCGCGCGCGTAGTGGCGGAACTGTCGAGCGAGGCGGGTTCTCCCGGGATGTTCCGCGAATTCGAGTTCCGGCTGCCGCCGCCCACGCACCGCGCGATGCTCGGCGTCAATCTCGGCGGTTCGGAGCAAGGCGGCGGCGTGCGCGTCAACGGCGTGAGTCCGGGCGGGCCGGCCGAGGAGGCAGGCGTCCGGACCGGCGACGTCATCGTCGCCATCCAGGCGAAGCCGGTCACGACCGGGCGTGAACTCGTCCAGGTGATGGAAGCGATCGAGCCGGGCGACAAGGTAGCGCTCGAAATCAAGCGCGACGGCAGGCCAGTGAAGATCGCGGTGGAGGCACGCCCGCTCGACCGCGTGCTCTTCGTCGGCAATGCCGGCATGCCGGCGCTGCCGATGATCCAGGGCCTGCAGGACCTGCCGCCGATGGCCGGCGTCGCGTTGGCGGGCAATTCGCATTGGCTGCTCGACGAATGGGGCGACGCAGAGCTCGCCTCGCTGACGCCCGGCCTCGGTCGCTATTTCGGCGCGGAGCAGGGGGTGCTCGTGGTGCGTGCACCGGAGGATTCGTCGCTCGGCCTGCAGGATGGCGACGTGATCGTGACGATCGGCGGACGCGAGCCGCAGGACGGTCGCCATGCGATGCGTATCCTGCGCAGCTACCAGCCGGGCGAAGCGGTCGAGCTCAGGATTCTCCGCGACCGCCGCGCACAGTCGCTGCGCACGACCGTGCCGAAGCGCGTCGGGCAGGACGTCCTGCGCCGCCGCATGCTGCCGCCGCCCGCGGCGCCTGCGACGCCCGCACCGTCGCCGCCCGCAGCGGCCGCCGCGACCTGAAGCGGCGCGGCCCTGTGCTAGTCTGCGCGGCCCATGCGCCGCGCAGACTTTTCGTATCCGCTGCCGCCGGAACTGATCGCGCAGCGTCCGCTGCCGGAGCGCACGGGGAGCCGCCTGCTCGCGCTCGACGGCGGCGACGGGACGTTGCGCGATCTCTGGTTCACCGATTTGGCGACGCTGTTGCGTCCGGGCGATCTGCTCGTGCTGAACGACACGCGCGTGCTGCCGGCGCGCATCGAGGGCCGCAAGGCGAGCGGCGGCGCCTGTGAGCTCCTGCTCGAACGCATCATCGGCCCGCACCGTTTCCTCGCGCAGGCACGGGCGAGCAAGGGTCTGAAGCCGGGCGGCAGCATCCTGCTGCCGGACGGCGCCCGGGCGATCGTGGCCGTGCGCGACGGCGATCTCTACGAGCTCCAGCTCGACCGTGACGTATTCACGTACTTCGAGTCTCACGGCAGCGTACCGCTGCCGCCCTACGTCGACCGCGTGCCGGACGAGCGGGACCGCGAGCGTTACCAGACCGTTTATGCCGAGACTCCGGGCGCGGTCGCTGCGCCGACTGCCGGGCTCCATTTCGATCCGCCGATGCTCGGGCGGCTGGCCGCTGCCGGCGTCGGCATCGCGCGCCTGACGCTGCACGTCGGCGCCGGAACCTTCCAGCCGATCCGCAGCGACGAGCTCGCGGCGCATCGCATGCACCCGGAGCGGTTCCGCGTGCCGGCGGAGACGGTCGCCGCGATCGCCGCCACGCGCCGGAATGGCGGACGCGTCGTCGCGGTCGGCACGACGGTGGTGCGCGCCCTCGAGACGGCAGCCGCGCGTGCGGGCGGCGAGCTCGCGCCGATCGAGGGCGAGACCGGCATGTTCATCGTTCCCGGCCACCGGTTTCGCGCGGTGGACGCACTCGTGACCAATTTCCACCTGCCCGAGTCGACACTGCTCGTGCTGGTCGCGGCCTTCGCCGGTCGCGAGCGAGTGCTCGCCGCGTATCATCACGCAGTCGCCGGACGTTACCGGTTCTTCAGCTACGGGGACGCGATGTTCGTGCTGCCGGATCCCGCTTCGCTCGCGCCGCGCGGAGCGCGCCCGTGAAGTTCACGGTGCAGGCAAGCGACGGCGCCGCACGCCGAGGACGCCTCGAGTTCGCGCGCGGCACGGTCGAGACGCCGGCTTTCATGCCGGTCGGCACCTGCGGCACCGTCAAGGGCGTGACGCCTGAGGAACTACTGGCCTGCGGCGCCGAGATCATCCTCGCCAACACCTTCCACCTGATGCTGCGGCCGGGCCCTGAGGTGGTGAAGGCGCACGGCGGCCTGCATCCGATGATGCACTGGGACCGCCCGATCCTGACCGACTCCGGCGGCTACCAGGTCTTCAGTCTCGCAGCGATGCGGAAACTCTCCGAGCGCGGCGTCAGTTTCCGGTCGCCGGTGGATGGCAGCGAGGTATTCCTCGATCCCGAGCGCTCGATGGCGGTGCAGCGTGCGCTCGGTTCCGACGTCGCGATGGTGTTCGACGAGTGCACGCCATACCCGGCCGCCGAGGAACAGGCGCGCGAGTCGATGGAACTCTCGCTGCGCTGGTCGGCGCGCAGCCGCGCCGCCTGGGACGCGCAGGAGGGCGAGGGCGTGCTGTTCGGCATCGTGCAGGGCGGCATGCACGCCGGCTTGCGTGCCGCGTCGCTCGAAGGCCTCGAACGCATCGGCTTCGAGGGGCTCGCGATCGGCGGCCTCTCGGTCGGTGAGCCGGCCGAACTTCGGCAGCAGGTGCTCGAGGCGCTCGTGCCGCAGATGCCCACGACGAAACCGCGTTACCTGATGGGCGTCGGGCGGCCCGAGGATCTCGTCGAATCGGTCGCCGCCGGCATCGACCTCTTCGACTGCGTGATGCCGACGCGCCATGCGCGCAATGGCCACCTGTTCGTTCCCTGGGGCGTCATGAATATCCGCAATGCCCGCTACGCCGAAGACACCCGGCCGGTAGACCCCGGCTGCGCTTGCTATACCTGTCGGCACTACAGCCGCAGCTACCTGCGCCACCTCGATCGCTGCGGCGAGATGTTGGGCCCGCGCCTCGCGACGCTGCACAATCTGCACACCTACCTCGGCCTGATGGCGGGCATGCGTGCGGCAATCGCTGCCGGCAGCTTTACGGCTTTCCGCGACGGATTCCTGGCCTCCCGGCGGCAGGCCGCCGCCTCTGTGGCATAATCACGCGCCCAAAACAGGGCCGGATGGACCGGCTCACGCAGAGGAAGTAAATGGACTTTTTCATCACGCCCGCCCAGGCGCAGGCTGCCGCCGGCGGCACCGTCGGTACGCTGACGACGCTGCTGCCGCTGGTGCTGATTTTCGTCGTGTTCTATTTTCTCCTGATCCGCCCGCAGACGAAGCGCGCAAAGGAACACCGCGAAATGGTCGGCAAGTTAACCGCGGGCGACGAGATCGTGACGACCGGCGGCATCCTCGGCCGCATCAGCCAGGTGCACGATCAGTTCATCACGCTCGAAGTCTCCTCCGGGGTCGCGATCACCGTGCAGCGGTTCCAGGTCGCGCAGCTGATGCCGAAAGGCACGTACAAGGGCGCCTGAGCGCCCGCGCAAGAACGCTCCGTGCAACGATATCCCTTCTGGAAGGGCGCCCTGCTGTCAGTGATGCTGCTGGGCGCCATCCTGCTGGCGCTGCCGAACTGGTACGGCGAATCGCCGGCGCTGCAGCTGTCGCAGCGTGACCGCGCCGCCTTCGGCGAGCCGGCCGCCGCCGCCATCGACGCCGCGCTCGCCGAGGCGAAGATCGCCCTCGAGGAACGCTACGTCGACGACGCAGGCCGGCTGTGGCTGCGCTTCGGTGACGGCGACCAGCAACTCCTCGCGCGCGACCTGATCCAGGGCCGCTTCGAGGGCCAGTACGCGATCGCGATGACGACAGCCTCGCGCGCGCCCGACTGGCTGAACGCGCTCGGCCTCGAGCCGATGAGCCTCGGCCTCGACCTGCGCGGCGGCATGTTGCTGGTGTACGAAGTGGACACCGAAGGCGCGGTCGCCCAGCTGCTGCAGCGAATGGAGCGCGACTTCCGCAAGGTGCTGCGCGATGCGCGCCTCCCGTACCAGGAAGTATCGGTCACCGGCATGGTGACGACGGTGCGGTTGCGCGACGCCGCCTCCACCGACGACGCGCGCAAGGCGCTCCTCGAATACGACCCCACCATGACGATCACTGTCGACGATGCGACCGGCGTGCTGCAGGCGACGCTGACCGAGACTCAGGTCAAGGAACGGCAGGACTTCGCTATCCAGCAGAACATCACGGCACTCGAGAATCGCGTCAACGCGCTGGGCGTTGCCGAGACGGTCGTACAGCGCCAGGGCCAGAACCGGATTGCGGTGCAGGTGCCGGGCGTACAGGACGCCTCGGAAGTCGTGCGTCTGCTCGGCAAGGTCGCGACCCTGGAATTCCGGCTGGTGGATTCGACCGGCAGCCCGGCGGACGCGGAGCGTACCGGCCACGCGCCGCTCGGCACACGCCTCTACCGCATGCGCGACGGCTCGCCGGTGCTGCTGAAGCGCGATGTCATCGCCAGCGGCGAGCAGCTGATCGACGCCTCGTTCGCGCCCTCGCAGGGCGAGCCCTCGGTCAGCGTCAAGCTCGACAGCCGCGGCGGCGAGGAGATGCTGCGCACGACGCGCGAGAACCTGAACCGGCCGATGGCGATCGTGTTCATCGAAAAGGAGCGCGAGCAGGTCGAGCGCGACGGCGCGCTGGTCGTCGTCGACCGCTCGAAGGAAGAAGTCATCAGCGTCGCCAACATCCGGGGCGTGTTCTCGAACAATTTCCAGATCACCGGCCTCTCGGCCGCCGAGGGCACCGAGCTCGCGAAGTTGCTGCGCGCCGGCGCGCTCGCCGCGCCGATCGTGATCGTCGAGCAGCGCGTCATCGGCCCGGCGCTCGGCAAGGACAATATCGAGAAGGGCTCGCGCGCGCTCGGTATCGCTGCGCTCTTCCTGTTCGTGTTCATGGTCCTCTACTACAGGGTATTCGGCCTGATCGCGGACTTCGTGCTGCTGACCAACGTCATCTTCATCGTCGCGGTCCTCAGCATGTTCGACGCCGCGTTGACGCTGCCCGGCATCGCCGGCATCGTGCTGACGGTCGGCACCGCAGTCGACGCGAACATCCTGATCTACGAGCGCATCCGCGAGGAGATCGCTGTCGGCGCCTCGCCGTGGGCGGCGGTCAATGCCGGCTTCGACAAGGCGTTCTCGGCCATCTTCGACTCGAACGTGACGATGCTGATGGCGGGCGGCGTGCTGTTCCTGTTCGGCTCGGGGCCGGTGCGCGGCTTCGCGGTGACGCTCTGCATCGGCATCGCGACCTCGATGTTCACCGCGCTCGTCGGCAGCCGCGCGCTGATCCACCTGGCCTATGGCCGCCGCCGCCGCATCGAGCGGCTGGCGATCTGAGGGCGCGATGGAATTCCTGAAGCAGGTTCCGACGATCCGGTTCATGGCGCTGCGCCGCTATTGGTACTGGCTGTCGGCTCTGGTGGTCGCGGGCTCGATCGTGCTCGTACTGGTGCGCGGCCTGAACCTGACCGTGGACTTCACCGGCGGCCAGGTGTTCGAGATCGCCTTCAGCGCGCCGGTCGACCTCGAACGCGCGCGCGGCGCCCTGTCCGACGCGGGCTTCGAAGACTTCCAGGTCCGCAGCTACGGCTCGGCGAGCGACCTCGAAGTGCGGCTGCCGCCGATCGCAGAGGGTGCCCGGACCGACCGCAATGACGCGGTGCTGGCGGCCCTGCGCACGCTCGACCCGGCGGCGAAACTGAACCGCACCGAGTCGGTCGGCCCGCAGGTCAGCCGCGAGCTGGGCGAGCAGGCGGCGCTCGCGGTGCTGATGACCCTGCTGCTGGTGCTGATCTACATCGCGCTGCGATTCCGCTGGCGCTTCGGCATCGGTTCACTGGTCGCTTCGCTGCACGACCCGATCGTCGCGGTCGGTGCGATCGCGCTGCTCGGCATCCCGTTCGACCTCAATGTGGTCGCTGCGCTCCTGACGATCCTCGGCTACTCGGTCAACGACACGGTCGTCATCTTCGACCGCATCCGCGAGCGCTTCCGCACGATGCGCAAGGCGACGCCGGCCGAGGTGATCGACAAGGCGATCAACGAAACGCTTGCCCGCACGATCATCGTGTCGGGAAGCGCGCTGTCGTCGGTCATCTTCCTCGCGGTGCTCGGCGGCGAGACGCTGCGCGGCTTCGCGGTCGCGCTCGCGATCGGCATCGTGATCGGCACCTATTCGTCGGTCTATGTCGCCGGTGCGATCGCGCTCGACCTCGGCGCGACGGGACGCGACTTCATGCCGCCGGAGAAGCGCGGGGAAGTCGACGAACTGCCCTGACCGCGCGGCGATGGCTATGGAGGCCCCTTGATCGAGTTCCTGGCTGATCCTGCCGTCTGGGTGTCCTTCGTGACGCTCGCGATCCTCGAGATCGTCCTCGGCATCGACAACATCATCTTCCTGTCGATCCTGGTCTCGAAGCTGCCGCCCGAGCTCCAGCAGCGCGGCCGCGTGCTCGGCCTCGCCTTCGCCATGGTCACGCGCATCGGCCTGCTGTTCTCGATCACCTGGCTGACGCGCCTGACGACGCCGCTCTTCACCGTGATCGGCGAGGAAATCTCTGGGCGCGACCTGATACTGTTCATCGGCGGCCTGTTCCTGCTGGTCAAGAGCGTCAACGAGATCCACTTGGCGCTGGAAGGTGCGGAGAGCGAACCCGGCCGCGCGCCGAAGCTCCGGACGCAGGTCCTCGGGGTCGTGATCCAGATCGGGTTGATCGACATCATCTTCTCGCTCGACTCGGTGTTCACCGCAGTCGGGCTCGCGCAGCACGTCGAGATCATGGTGGCCGCGATCGTGATCGCCGTGATCGTCATGATGTTCATGGCGCGGCCGATCAACGAATTCATCGACCGGCATCCGACGATCAAAATGCTGGCTTTGTCGTTCCTGATCCTGATCGGCCTCGCGCTGGTCGGGGAGTCCTTTGACTTCGAGATCCCGAAGGGCTACCTGTACTTCGCGATGGCGTTCTCGGTCGGCGTCGAGATGATCAACATCCGGCTGCGCCGCAAGGGTAAGCCGGTCGACCTGCACGGCCCGGAAATGCCGCCCGAAGAACGCCCGAACGATCACCGCGGCGACTCTCCTAAACGGTAGCAAAGGCACGCCCGCTCTACGCGCCTGCGCATCGGGCCGCTCCGTGCGGGCTGGCTCGCTCGCTCAGCAGAACGGACATTCGCTCGCTCGCCACCCGCCCGGCGCGTCGCGCGCGCAGGCGCGGCGGGCGGCAGGGATTTCCGGCGCGAGGCGCGGACGGCCGGGGTCCCGAGCGAGCGAATTTTCCGATTCTCTTCCGGTGAGCGAGCGAGGGAACCCCGGCCGT
>JANNKZ010000316.1:0-1699 GCA_031396515.1 Gammaproteobacteria bacterium | reverse complement strand
GGCTTCACGCCTTTCCTGCACGTCTATGCCGACAACGCGCGCGCGATCGGCGTCTACCACCGGCTCGGCTTTGCCGACCGCAGGCTGCTGCCGTTGTGGTTGCTGCACGAGGAAGGCGTTGCCTGACATGACCATCCGGATCGAGACCGAGCGGCTGCTGCTGACCGAACTGACGGACGACGACGCCGGTTTCATCCTGGGCCTTGTCAACGAGCCGTCATTCCTCCGCTACATCGGTGATCGCGGCGTGCGGACGCTGGATGACGCGCGCCGCTACATCCGCCAGGGCCCGGTCGCCTGCTACGAGAAGTACGGCTACGGACTCTTGCGCATGGGATTGAAGCCCGACGGGACGCCGATTGGCATGTGCGGCGTCCTGCGCCGCGACACGCTGCCCGAACCGGACCTCGGGTTCTCGATGCTGCCCGCCTGGTGGTCGAAAGGCTACGCGCACGAAGCCACAGCGGCTGTTATGAAGCACGCGCGCGAATCGGCGGGCGTCGGCCAGGTGCTTGCCATCACGAACGTGGACAACGATCCGTCGATCCGCCTGCTCGGCAAGCTCGGCTTCCGCTTCGACCGAATGGTGCGGCTCGGCGAGGACACGACCGACCTGCGCCTGTTCGTTTCCGATCCATGAAGCGCTGCGCCTGGGCGACGTCCGAACTCTCGGTCGCCTACCACGACCGCGAATGGGGCGTGCCCGTGCACGACGACCGCGTACTGTTTGAGTTCATCACGCTCGAAGGCGCGCAGGCCGGTCTTAGCTGGGAGACGATCCTGCGCAAGCGCGACGCCTATCGCACCGCATTCGCCGGCTTCGACCAAGCGAAGGTCGCGCGCTTCACCGCCGTGCGCCGCGCGCGCCTGATGCGGGACGAAGGCATCGTCCGCAACCGGCTCAAGATCGACAGCACGGTGACCAACGCCATTGCATTCCTGGCGGTGCAGAAGGAATTCGGCAGCTTCGACCGCTTCCTGTGGGATCTCATGGGCGGCCGGCCGCGCAGCAGTCGCGCGAAACCGGGTGTACGGCTGCCCGCAAGCACGAAGGAATCCGACGCGCTCAGCCGCGAACTGAAGCGCCGCGGCTTCCGCTTCGTTGGAACGACGATCTGCTACGCTTTCATGCAGGCCGTGGGGATCGTCAACGATCACGCGACCGACTGCTTCCGGTACCAGCCCTGCCTCAAGCACGGGCGGAGGCGCGCCTGATGTTCGACTCGCAGGTCCTCGCCTTCACGCTGCTCGCGGCGCTGATGACCATGTCCCCCGGCGCCGACACGCTGCTGGTCGTGCGGAACGTCCTGCGCGGCGGCCGCCGCGACGGTATTGCGACCGCGGTCGGCATCTGCAGCGGGCTGTACGTGCATGCGACGCTCTCGGCGCTCGGCCTTTCGGTGATCCTGATGCACTCGGCCGCGGCGTTCACGGCGCTCAAGTTCGCGGGCGCGGCGTACCTCGTCTGGCTCGGCCTGCAGTCACTGCGCGCGGCGGCGCGCGGGCTGCCGACGACACTGCCAACTGCCACCGACACGCCTCGCGTACCGGCCTCGCGCTCCTGGCGCGAGGGGTTCCTGACGAACCTGCTGAACCCGAAGGTCGTCGTTTTCTATCTCGCGTTGCTGCCGCAGTTCATCGGCCCGGACGATCCCGTGTTCCGGAAGTCGCTGCTGCTCGCAGCGATCCATGCGGTCGA
>JANNKZ010000225.1:0-4985 GCA_031396515.1 Gammaproteobacteria bacterium | reverse complement strand
GGCTTCAGTCTCGTCTTCGCTGCCATGCGCAGCGAGTGCCGAGAACAATACCTGCAGTTCGGCGCTCCTGCCCTGCAGCGTCTGGTATCCGGAAATGCGCCGCCGCGGATCGATGTCGTCCTGAAGCTGCACCTGCGCGAGTTTGCGCAGCGCATACGCGAATGGCGACACGCGGCCTTCGCGGATCAGGAGCCCGTTCAGCAATTTCAGCAGCTCGATGCGCTCCGCCCGTCCGAGCTGGTGCAACGCGGAGAACACCTGAAGCAGCGCGGGCATGCGCTGCACGGCGGTGAGCGAATCGACGTAGCGCAGCACTTCCTTCATCTCGTCGTGGAAGTCGCCGCCCACCTGCGCAAATATGAAAGCGAGCTGGCGCTCCCTTACTTCCGGCGAATGATCGAGCGCGAGCGCGACGAAGAGCGCGGCCGCTTTCTGCGGCTGCATGGCGATCCGGCGGAACTCGGGCGGCAGCGACGCCAGCATCTGGGCCGCCTGGGTGACGTCCGCCGTGCCCGGATTCGCGACCAGCCCGGCGACGACCGCCGGCGACAGGACCACCGCGCCTTCGAGCAGGCTGCCGAGCCGTTCCGCCGCTTTCGGCTGGTGGCGGGCCGCCTCCTCCTCCGAGGCCGCGCGCTCCGCATTCATCTTGTGGCGCATCGCCTCGAATTCTTCTTCCTGGAAGCGCGGATCGATCTCGCGGATGCGGTCAACGAGCGGCGGATGCGTCTCGAACGCCCGCGCGATGCCAGAGGCGAACAACAGGTGGGCGACCTCCTCGGGGTCGGCGTCCACGAAACGCGAGCCCGCGCCGAGCGCGCCGATCTTGACCAGCGCCCCGCGCAGGCCCTGCGGATCGCGGGTGAACTGGATGGCGGAGGCATCGGCGAGCGACTCGCGCTTGCGCGAGACCGCCGCCTGGATCAGGCGGCCGAAGAACAGGCCGATCCAGCCGAGGATCAGGATGACGAACGCCGCGGCCGCGACCACCGCGATCGCGCCGCCGCCCTTCTTGCCGCCGCCCGAGCGCGGCAGGTGGCGCAGGATGACGCGCGCGACCATCGCGACCACCGTCAGGCCGAACAGCCAGCCGATCAGGCGCGTGCTCAAGCGCATGTCGCCATTCAGCACGTGGCTGAATTCGTGGGCGATCACGCCCTGGAGTTCGTCGCGATTGAGATTGGTCAGCGCGCCGCGGGTGACCGCGATCGCGGCATTGGAGGGATTGTGGCCGGCGGCGAAGGCGTTGATGCCGGCCTCGCGCTCGAGCACATAGACGCGAGGCACCGGCACGCCGGAGGCGATCGCCATCTCCTCGACGACGTTCAGCAGGCGGCGGCGTAGCGGATCAGTGGTATCGCCGGTGACGCGCGTGCCGCCGAGCTGCTCGGCGACCGCGCCACCGCCGCCCGCCGCGAGCGACGACGAGCGCGTAAGGCTCGCGACGCTGATCGTGCCGAGCACGACGGCGGAACTGACGAGGATCGCTACGGGATAGTGCGCGAACGTGTGGGTGGCGGCGAGCAGGCCGCCGTCCTCGCTGGTCAGGATCGAGATCGCGATGACGACGACGACATCAATCGCGACCACGATCGCGGCGATCGCGAGGATGAACAGCAGGACCATCCAGCGCGACAGCCGGCGGGTTGCG
This sequence comes from Gammaproteobacteria bacterium, assembly GCA_031396515.1. Classification (GTDB taxonomy): domain Bacteria; phylum Pseudomonadota; class Gammaproteobacteria; order Steroidobacterales; family Steroidobacteraceae; genus SCUD01. Next base: position 3,334 of record JANNKZ010000225.1, on the reverse strand, counting down.
GCCTGTCGCTCGAAGAACTGCATGGCGGCTCAGCCCGTCGCGCGGCTCAGGTGAAGCTGACCTTCGGCACTTCGCGCTTCTGCGGGGACTCGATCTGGAGCAGTTCCGCCGGCAGGAAGCCGAACATGCCCGCGATGAAGCTGTTCGGGAATACTTCGCGGCGGTTGTTGTAGCTCATGACGGAATCGTTGAACGCCTGGCGCGCGAAGGCGACCTTGTTCTCGGTCGTCGTCAGCTCCTCGGAGAGCTGCATCATGTTCTTGTTCGCCTTGAGGTCCGGATAGGCCTCGGCGAGCGCGAACAGGCGGCCGAGCGCGCCGGTCAGCGCGTTCTCGGAAGTGGAGAGGTTCTGCAGGGCGGCCGCATCGCCCGGGTTCGCCGCGGCGGCCTTGAGGCCTGTGACGGCGGCGTTGCGCGCCGTGATCACCGCTTCGAGCGTGTTGCGCTCGTGGGCGAGGTATCCCTTGGCGGTCTCGACCAGGTTCGGGATCAGGTCATGGCGCCGGGTGAGCTGCACGTCGATCTGCGCGAACGCATTCTTATAGCCGTTTCGCGCCGTGACCAGCCCGTTGTAGATGCCGACCACGAACAACACGAGCAGGACGAGGATGCCGAGGACGATCCAGATCATTTCACTCTCCCTATCGGTGCCGGGTCGCGGATTCGCGGATTTGTACCATAAATGGCGCCGGATGGTGTCCTAAGCCGTTTTTGGGGTTTTCGGTCGGCATATCAAGTGATCCGGCGCCTGGCGACCCCCTAACCTTGCAGGATCCGACTCCATTCACGAGCGTCCTGCGATGCCCCGACAGCTTCGATTGCATGTTCCAGGTGGCTTCTATCATGTCACCTTGCGCGGCAATCACCGTCAGGCAATCTTCTTCGAGGAAAGCGACCGGGATATCCTTGACGCCATTGTCGCCGACGTAACTGCCAGCCAGAACGTACGTATCCATGCGTTCTGCTGGATGACCAATCACCTTCACGCAGTCATCCAGGTTTCGGATGTGCCGCTCGGTCGCATCGTCCTGCGTATTGCGAGCCGGTATGCACGCATCATACAGAGTCGGCTGGCCACAACCGGCCACCTATTCGAACGGCGTTACCACTGCGTGCTGGTCGACGCGGAAGAGTACCTGCTGACTCTCATTCGATACATTCACCTGAACCCGGTAAGGGCCGGTCTGGTTACGAATCCAGCGAATTATCGCTGGTCGAGCCATAACCACTATTTGGGGCGCGCCGAACACCGCTGGGTTAGCGCAGAATTTACGTTACGCCTGTTTGCACGCGAAGAGGAACTCGCGCGAGCGATGTACCGTGACTTCATGGAGGATCGCAATCCCGCAAAGTGGGGAGAGGGTTATCTCGCGACAAACCCAGGGAATCCGCACGTTCTCGGCAGCGACGACTTTGTTGGGAAAGTCACGGGCAAGGCGCGGCCGATCAGCGCTCGCAGAAGTCTCGAGGATCTCGTTGCCGAAAGTTGCCGCCGATTTGGCGTGACTGCTGGCATGCTGATCTCGCCCTTCAAGTCGCGCAGTCTTGCCGCTGCCCGCGCCTGGATCGCTCACGAGGCTGTGGCCGATCGAACGGCGACGATTTGCGCCGTCGCGAGACGCTTACAACGCAGCGAAAGCTCAATTCGGGAGTTGATGACTCGCCATCCAAGAGGCGCAACCCGGGAACTCTTTCAAATCCGCGAATCCGCGACCCGGCACCATCAGGAGAGCCGCTCCTGCAGCCAGCGCGAGATGTCCTGGATCTCCGGCAGGCACACCTGGTGCTGCATCGGGTATTCCTTCCACTCGACGGCGTAGCCATTCGCCTGCAGCACGCCGCGCGCCGTGACGCCGAGGCCGTGCGGCAGCACCGGATCGTAGAGTCCGTGGCACATCAGGATCGGCGTAGCGCGATTGGCTTCCGAGCGTTCGGCCGGCAGGCTGGCCGCGAGCGGCAGGTAAGTCGAGAGCGCGAGGATGCCACCGAGCGTTTCCGCGTGGCGCAGTCCCGCGTGGAGCGCGACGGCGCCGCCCTGCGAAAAACCGGCAACGATGATGCGCGTCGAGGCGACGCCGGCGGTGCGTTCGCGGGCGACGTACTCGCCGAGCCGGGCCGCCGACTCGCGGATGCCCGCTTCGTCCGCGCGGCCCTCGGCGGTCAGCGTCTTGATGTCGTACCAGGCGCGCATGTGCATGCCGTTGTTCAGTGTCACCGGGCGGACCGGCGCATGCGGGAAAACGAAGCGCACGGCGGGCGCGGCCGGCAGTTTCAGTTCCGGCACGATCGGCACGAAGTCGTGGCCGTCGGCGCCGAGCCCGTGCAGCCAGATCACGCTGGCCGCAGCCGGGGCGGCGGGCGCGAGCACGACGGCGTCCGCAGATTCCTGGAGGCGGTGGGTCATCGGCTCAGCAGTTCTGATACTTCCAATTGCGCTGCTTGCCGGCGGCGAGCCACTCGATGGTCGTGGCAAGACGGCGATCGCGCGTGGCCGGCTGTTTGGCCTCGGTCAGCCATTCGACGTAGTCGCGGCGGGCGGACGGCGAAAGCTGGTCGAAGAACGCTTTCGCCTTTGCGTTCTTCTTCAACGCAGTCGCGAGGTACGGCGGGACCTTCACCGGCGGTTTCTTCCTGGCGACGCGCGGTGACTTGACGCCTTTCTCGTTCAGCGCGACCGCCTCGCGGACGAGCCGGACCAGTTCTGAGTCGGAAGGCAGCTCGTCAGCTGAGTGAATCCTGCGACCGCCCATGCCGGATTCGCCTTTCGAGAAGAAGCCCGTCGGGTCCGACATCAGCCGGCGCTTCCAGAATCCGAATGCGGCGTGCTGCTTGAACGCGGCCATGCCGACGAGCACGCCTTTGTATTCGAAGTGCGGCACGCCCCACTTGATCGTCTCTTCGACCTGCGGGCAGCCCTGGTGCATCGCCTTGCGGATGCGCGACAGGATGGGCCGCGCGAACGGCGCGGATTTCGCGATGTAGGCGTCGACGGCTTTCGAGCGGCTCATGCGCACATTCTAAGAGGAGAAGCATCTTTTTGCTGCGGCCACCTGCCGGGCTGGCTCGCGAGCTCAGAAGAGAAGAATCGGTAAATTCGCTCGCTCGCCACCCGTCAGGCGGCCGCAGCAAAGGTATGCGTCCCGTCCTAGAGATCGCGCAGGAGCGGCAGGTTGCGCAGCAGCGGCCAGAGGATGCCGAACAGCACGAGGTAGGAAAATCCGCCGAGCTGTAGCGGATCGAGGGCGGCCGCCGGATCGCCGATCAGCCACCAATGCCGGATCTCGGGCGCGAACCGCCAGACCAGCGCGCCGGCGGCGGCGCCGATGCCGGCGAT
>JANNKZ010000164.1:0-4618 GCA_031396515.1 Gammaproteobacteria bacterium | reverse complement strand
AACGCCGGGGCCGCAGGACCCGCGCCCACCCCGCGGGGGCGGGGGGTTTTGGCTCTGGGGGGGGTACACTCGTCGATCTTTTAACACTATACACATCGCTCCTGGTTCCTGCCCCTAAACCCTACCCGCCGCGGCCGCGCCCACACGACCTGTGCAGGGCTTCCCTAAGCCCGCCCTCAGGCCGCCGCGCGTGCGATGCGCGCGAGCACGGCATCGATGAGCGCCGCGCCGATGTCGAGCCCGAACTGGCGGTCGAGCTCGCGGATTCCGGTCGGGCTCGTGACGTTGATCTCGGTGACAAACCCGCCGATGACGTCGAGGCCGACGAACAGCATGCCGCGTTCGCGCATGACCGGGCCGATGCGCGAGCAGAGCCAGCGGTCGCGGTCGGTGAGCGCACGGCCGACGCCCTTGGCGCCCGCCACCAGGTTGCCGCGGTGATCCTCCGCGGAGGGCATGCGCGCGAGCGCGTGCGGTACCGGCTCGCCGTCGATCAGCAGGATGCGGGAATCGCCGCTCTCGGCGATCTCGGGCAGGTAGCGCTGCACCATCGCGTAGCGGCGGCCATAATCGGTGAGGGTCTCGAACACGACCCGCGCATTCTTGTCGCCGGCCTGGATGACGAAGATTGAGCGGCCGCCCATGCCGTCGAGCGGTTTGCAGACGACGTGGCCATGCTCCGCCAGGAATGCCTGCATCGCGCCCATGTCGCGCGTGATCAGGGTCGGTGCGCAGCAGTCCGGGAACCAGGCCGTGTAGGCCTTTTCGTTCATGTCGCGCAGGCCCTGCGGGCGGTTCACGACCAGCACGCCCTCGGATTCGGCCCGCTCGAGCAGGTACGTCGTATAGACGTATTCCATGTCGAATGGCGGGTCCTTGCGCATCAGCACGGCGCCGAGGCCCGCGAGCGGGCGCACGACCGGCGTGCCGGCCCGATACCAGCATTCGCCTTCGCCGGCGACCTCGATCGGCGTGAGCCGTGCAAACGCACGACCGTCGCGCACCGAGAGATCGGCCTGCCCGAAGCTCCAGGTTTCGCAGCCGCGGCGCGCAGCAGCGGCAATCATGGCGATGGTCGAATCCTTTTCGGGCTTGATGGAGTCCAGGGGATCCATCAGCACGGCAAGGCTCTGGCGGGCAGGCATCAGGAGGCCTCGGGCCGATTGGCTGGAATGTGACGCGGATACTGCACGTGAGGGGGCCTTGTCATAGTACACCTGTCATTGGTTCCGACCGCCCGACTGGCCGGTGCTCCGGCGTGGCAGGGGGTGGACCGATATGTTAAAAGGAGGCCGCTCCGGCGTCGAAACCGTGGGCGCCTCCAGACGAGCAGTGCAGCGCCCGGCCGGAGCAGCGCCGGGGCCGGAGGTACCCGATGGATAGTGCAGCGGCCGTTAATGACGGGCACCGCCTGAGCGGTCTGAAAGTGCTCGTCATCGACGACAGCAAGACGATCCGCCGTACGGCGGAAACGCTGCTGGCCAAGGAAGGTTGCGAAGTATTCACGGCGGTGGACGGTTTCGACGCCCTGTCCAAGATCGCTGACCACCAGCCCGACATCGTCTTCGTCGACATCATGATGCCGCGGCTGGACGGCTATCAGACCTGTTCGTTGATCAAGCACAACAAGGTGTTCCGCTCGATTCCGGTGATCATGCTGTCCTCCAAGGACGGCCTGTTCGACCGTGCTCGCGGACGCATCGTCGGTTCCGAGCATTACCTGACGAAACCGTTCACGCGCGACGAGCTGCTGTCCGCGATCGAGCGGCACGTCGCCCGGGAATGACGGCAGGGATGGAGGCAGGGCCATGGCGCTGATTCTGATCGTGGACGATTCGCCGACGGAGGTCTTCCAGATGCGGCGGATGCTCGAGAATCACGGCTTCGAGACCGAGGCCGCGGCCGACGGCGCCGAGGGCCTGCGCAAGGCGCGCGAGATCCGGCCCGACCTCATCCTGATGGACATCGTCATGCCGGGCGTGGACGGCTTCAAGGCGACGCGCATGCTGGCAGCGGATCCCGCGACGCGCTCGATCCCGGTGATCATGGTCTCGAGCAAGGGACAGGAGTCGGATCGCACCTGGGGCATGCGCCAGGGCGCGGTGGACTACCTCGTCAAGCCGGTCAAGTCGGCGCAGCTCGTGGAGAAGGCGCAGGCTGCGCTGCTGACAGGCTGACCGGATGCAGCCTGAGCCGACCCTGAGGGCCCTGCGCGACCGGCCGTTCGAGCTGTTGCTCGCGCTCGAACAGCGTGCGCGCAACGTCGCCGCAGGAGCGCGCGACGGCGCGAGCGCCCAGGAATGGATCGGCGTCGCGTTTCGCATGGGCGGCGAGACTTACCTGGTGGAGCGCGACGAGGCGCGCGAGGTGATGGGCGTGCCGTCGCCGATCACGCGTGTGCCGGGCGCGCGGCCGTGGATCATGGGTCTCGCGAACGTTCGGGGCCAGTTGTTGCCGGTGATCGACTTGAAACAGTATTTCGGCAGCGGCGAATCGACGGCGGGCCGCAACACGCGCGTGATCGTGGTGAACCACCGCGAGATACCCGCGGGTCTGATGGTGGACGAGGTGCTCGGCTTCCGCCGGTTCGCGGAGCGCGAGTTCAAGGCCGAAGCGCCGCCGACGGTGATCCGTTGCGAGCACTATCTCGCCGGTTCGTTCCGGCGCGGCAGCGAAGCCTGGCCGGTGTTGAGTCTCAGGATGCTGGTCGAGAGCCCGGCATTCCTGACCGGATCGAATTAAGCCGCGGAGAGGGGAAAGGGACAGCAGCATGGTGAATATGCCTGACAGGAACCTGGCGGCGAGATGGATGCCGGTCATGCTCATCGGCGGCCTGGTCGCGACCCTCGCAGCGGCGCTGCTCCTGTTCCTCGCGGGGCGCTCGCAGCAGCAGGACCTGGGTTACCGTGCGCACGTCGCCGAACTCACCGTCATCGCCAGCGCGATGCCCGCGCAGGCCGCCGGCGCCGGCCGTGGCGAGGCCGCAGCATTCGGCCAGCTCGACGAATCCACCCAACGGCTCGAGCGCGTGCTCGGCGATATCGACGGCGGCCAGGCGGCTTTCGACTCACTGTCGAGCGAGAGCGCGAAGCGCCTTGGCGGCGATTCGGGCTGGAGCGTGATGCTCGAGGGCTCGAAGCGCGTGCTCGCCGCGCGCGAGTCCGCGGGCGCGCTGAAAGCCTCGGCCACCGAAGCGCGTGCCGCCATCGGGCGCGTGCTCGCTGCGACCGGCGATGCCGTGTCGGCGCCGGGCGGCGCGGTGGCGCTGCGCGTCTTGCCGCGTTTCGAGACGGTGGCCCAGCGCACCACCGACGATCTCGCCTCGCTCGCGGACGGCACGGGCGAACCGGCGGCGGTCACGCAGCGCATCACGGAGAACACCGCACTGCTGTCGCAGTTCCTCGCGGGACTGGCAGGGCTCGATCGCAGCGCCGGCGTGCCGGCGGTCACCGGCCAGGCGGCGACCCGCATGACCGAGGTGCGCGAGGCCTTCGCGGCCTACGAAAAACAGCTTCAGGGCACACTCGAGCACGCAGGGACGCTGGCCGCCGCCGAACGCGCCGCGGCCGACGTCGCCGCTGCCGCCGAGGACGTTTCCGGTTCGCTCGAGCTGCCGGCCGCCGCCGGCGGCAGCGGCAGCCACAGGTGGGCGTTGATCGCGATCGCAATCGCGGCCGTCGCCTTCGCCGGCGCGCTGTTCGCGTGGATCTCTGCCGCCGGCACGCGCCGCATCGCCAGCCTCGAGTCCGAGCGCAACCGGCGCAACCAGGACGCAATCCTGCGGTTGCTCGACGAAATGTCGAGCCTCGCCTCGGGTGACCTGACCGTGCAGGCGACCGTGACCGACGACATCACCGGCGCGATCGCGGACTCGATCAACTACGCGATCGAGGCGCTGCGCGAACTGGTCGCGACGATCAACGAGACCGCTGTGCATCTCGACGCGGCGGCGCGCCAGACGCAGGCGGCGGCCGGGCATCTCGCGAAGGCCTCCGTCGCGCAGTCGCGCCAGGTGGCCGCCGCGACCGACGCGGTCGGCGCGATGGCCGCGTCAATCGAGGAAGTCTCGGGCAATGCCGAGCGCTCGGCCGACGTCGCGCGCCACGCGGTGGACGTCGCGCACAAGGGCGGCGATGCGGTACGGCGCACGATCGACGGCATGAATACGATCCGGGAGAACATCCAGGACACGTCGAAGCGCATCAAGCGTCTCGGCGAGAGCTCGCAGGAGATCGGCAATATCGTCGAACTCATCAACGACATCGCCGAGCAGACCAACATCCTGGCGCTGAACGCCTCGATCCAGGCATCGATGGCCGGCGAATCGGGCCGCGGCTTTGCGGTGGTCGCCGACGAAGTGCAACGTCTCGCCGAGCGGGCCGGGCACGCGACCCGCCAGATCGAGGTGCTGGTGCGGACCATCCAGACCGACACCAACGAGGCGGTCGTGTCGATGGAGCGCACGACCACCGACGTCGTGGGCGGCGCGCTCCTGGCCGAGAACGCGGGCGCCGCGCTCGGCGAGATCGAGGACGTTTCGAACCAGATTGCGCAGCTGGTGCAGAACATCTCGGCGAGCGCGCGCCAGCAGGCGGCGACCTCGGCGCACATCTCCCGC
>JANNKZ010000129.1:0-4603 GCA_031396515.1 Gammaproteobacteria bacterium | reverse complement strand
ACCGGCTGGCGGTGCAGATGGCAGTACTCTATCGGCTGCTGGGCGGCTGATCCGCCCGGCGCCATTGACGCAAGGAGCGTTCGAGCGATGGTGACACACCGGAGCGACCAGACCGCGGTGATCGCGGCATTGCGCGGCGCGGCGCCGTACATCCGCCTCTACAAGGGCAAGACCTTCGTGATCAAGGCCGGCGGCGCCGTATTCGGCGATGCCGCAGGCACGCGCTCGCTGATCGAGCAGATCGCGATCCTGCATCACCTCGGCATCCGCGTCGTGCTGGTGCACGGCGGCGGGCCGCAGCTCGACCAGATGCAGCGCTCGCTCGGCATCGAGCCGCGCATGGTCAAGGGCCGGCGCGTGACCGACGACCGCACGATCGACGCGACGACGATGGTGCTGAACGGCCTGATCAACACGCGCATCCTCGCCGCCTGCCGCGAGCTCGGCGTCGACGCGGTCGGGCTTTCGGGCGTGGACTCGGGCCTCGTGCGCGCGCACCGCCGCGCGCCGGTCAGCGTGGACGGCGAGTCGGTGGACTATGGCTTCGTCGGCGACATCGTGTCCATCGACGCGGCGGTGCTGCGCAAGCAGCTCGACGCCGGCCTGATGCCGGTCGTGAGCCCGGTCTCTTCCGACGACAGCGGCACGGTGCTCAACATCAATGCCGACACGGTCGCCGCCGCGATCGGCGCTGCGCTCGGCGCGGAGAAGCTGATCCTTTGCACCGGCGCGCCCGGCATCCTCGAGCGGCGCGAAGATCCGCGTTCGCTGGTCTCCTACACGGACCTCGCCGGGCTCTCGCGACTCGAGCAATCCGGCAGCCTCGCCGACGGCATGCTGCCGAAAGCCACCGCGATCGAAGCGGCGATTCGCGGCGGCGTGCGGCGCGTGCACGTGATCTCGTTCAATGCGCGCGACAGCGTGCTCGCCGAAGTCTTCACCAACGAGGGCACGGGCACGATGATCGTCGCCGACATCAAGGCGCTGACACCCGCCGAGCAGCACCCGGAGAGTGCCGGCGCATGAGCCGTCTCTGGGACAAGGGAGGCCGGTTGGACGAGCGCGTGCTCGCGTTCACCGCAGGCGAGGACCATGCGCTCGACGACCGCCTCGTGCCCTACGACGTACGCGCGTCGATCGCGCACGCCGAGATGCTTGCGGAGGCGCGGCTTCTGTCCGCCGACGACCTCGAGCGCATCCGCGCCGGCCTGAAGGCGATCGGCGACGCGCATGCGCGCGGCGAGTGGCGCGTGCCGCTGGAACAGGAAGATGGCCAGACCGCGCTCGAAACGCGGCTCACCGAGCGCATCGGCGATGCCGGCGCGCGCATCCACCTCGGCCGTTCGCGGAACGACCAGGTGCTGGCCGCGATCCGGCTCTACTTGCGCGACGTCGCCCACGCGCTCGCTGAGGGCGCCGAGGCCGTCGCGGAGTCGCTGCATGCGCTCGCAACGCGCCAGGGCGCGGTCGTATTGCCCGGCTACACGCACATGCAGCAGGCCATGCCCTCCAGCGTCGACTGGTGGGCGCGCGGGTTCGCGGCGGAGATCCGCGACGATGCGGAGGGCCTGCGGCAGACGTTGCGACGGATCGACCGCAACCCGCTCGGATCCGCGGCGGGCTACGGCACGCCTGGCCTTGCGATCTCGCGCGAAGCGACGCGCTCGCGTCTCGGCTTTGCCGACGTGCAGGAACCGGTGACCGCAGTCCAGCTCTCACGCGGCAAGGCGGAAGCGCAGCTGCTGTTCGAGATCACGCTCCTGATGCAGGACCTCGGGCGCCTGGCGGCCGACATCCTCCTCTTCTATACGCCCGAGTTCGCCTTCGTCGAGCTGACTGACGCGGTCACGACCGGCTCGTCGATCATGCCGCAGAAGCGCAATCCCGACGTGTTCGAGCTGATCCGCGGCCGCTCCGCGACCGCGCTCGCCTGCCTGGTCGAGACGATAGGCGTTTACTCCCGGCTGCCGTCGGGGTACAACCGGGACCTGCAGCTGGTCAAGGCGCCGTTGTTTCGCGGCATCGATGTCTGCTCGCAGGTGCTGGCGGTCCTGCCCGCGGCGCTCGAAGGCCTGCGGTTCCTGCCGGAAAACATCCGGCTCGACCCCGGCATTCATGCGGCCGCGCGCGCCAACGAACTGGCGGCGCGGGAAGGACTGCCGTTCCGTGAAGCCTACCGCCGCGTAGCGGCCGAGATTGCGAACGAAAAAGGAGCCGGAGAATCATGAGCAACAAGGCATTTCCGATCATTGGCGTCGTGCTGATCGCCGTGGGCGCCATCGCGCTCGCGCGCGGCGGTTTCAGCTTCACGAAGGAAACGCACGAGGCGAAGATCGGTTCGCTGGAACTGTCGGTGGAGGAAAAGGAATCCTTCAAGATCCCGACCTGGGCCGCGGGTGGAGCGATCGTCATCGGCATCGCCATGCTGTTCGCGGGCCGCAAGCAATAGTCCGCAGGCGGCGCGCATGCTGCAGATGCGGCCGAACTGCGAGTGCTGCGGCCGCGACCTGCCTCCGGACGCTCCCGGCGCGCTGATCTGCTCGTTCGAATGCACCTGGTGCGCCGCCTGCGCGCAATCGGTGCTCGGCGGCAGGTGCCCGAACTGCGGCGGTGACCTCGTCGCGCGGCCGACGCGGCACGGCGACGCGCTCGCGCGCAATCCCGCCACGACGAAACGCATCGTGAAGCCCGGCTGCGGACAACCGGCGTGACTGGGCCGCGATGAACTACGTGATCGTGCCGCTGACGCGTCGCCAAAGGCGACGTATGCTTGGCCCATCGGTCCGCGACCAACCCCGGGAGCGCATTCCATGAACGAAAGTACCGGCAAACTGATCCTGCGCGTGACGCTCGGCCTCCTGATACTGCTGCACGGCATCGCCAAGCTGAAGAGCGGCACCAGCTACATCGCCGGCGCCCTGGAAGCGAGCGGCCTGCCCGCTTTTTTCCAGTACGGCGTCTACCTGGGCGAAGTCATCGCGCCGCTGCTCCTGGTCGCGGGCTACTACGCACGCATCGGCGCCTGGCTGATCGCGGTCAACATGCTGTTCGCGATCGGCCTCGCACACTGGGGCGAGGTCTTCCTGATCGATGCCCAGAGCGGTGCCCTTGCGCTCGAAAAGCAGTACCTCTTCATGGCGGCCGCCATCGCGCTCGCGCTGATCGGCCCGGGCCGCTACTCGGTGAACCAGAAGTGAGCGCGGTGCCGTCCTGAGGCACGGCGAGCGGCACGGTTCAGGCCGGATCGGCTGGCTGCGCGCGGCCGTCCTCGGCGCGAACGACGGAATCGTCTCCACCTCGAGCCTCGTGATCGGCGTTGCGGCGGCCGGTGCCGGCCAGGGCGCGGTGCTGACCGCCGGCATCGCGGGGCTGGTTGCGGGCGCGATGTCGATGGCGACCGGCGAATACGTCTCGGTCAGCACCCAGTCCGATTCGGAAAGTTCGGACCTCGCGCGCGAGCGTCGCGAGCTCGAGAGCGATCGCGACGCCGAGCATCGCGAACTCGCCGCGATCTATGTCGGCCGCGGCCTCGATTCCGCGCTCGCCGACCAGGTGGCGACCCAGTTGATGGCTAAGGACGCGCTCGGCGCGCACGCCCGCGACGAGCTCGGCATCTCCGAGCCGATGCGCGCAAGGCCGGTGCAGGCGGCGCTCGCCTCGGGCGGCGCATTCGCGGCGGGTGCCGCGGTGCCGCTCGTGGTCGCGGCCCTCGCTCCCGCGGCGCGCCTGACCGCCATCGTCGCCGTGCTGTCCCTCGCCTGCCTCGCTGTCCTCGGCGCCTTAGCCGCGCGCGTCGGCCATGCGCCGGTCGCAACCGGCGCGTTGCGGATCACGTTCTGGGGCGCAATCGCGATGGCGCTGACGGCGGCCGTCGGCCGCCTGTTCGGCGTGATCGCCTAAGTCGCCCGTGCACCCGCTCGACAATCCCGTCTGGCAGTCGCTGACGACGCAGCACGCGAACCTTGCGCTTACGGCAAGCGCCGCAGCGAGGTACCCCGCCGCCATCGCACCGTTCGGAGCGGTCGATCCCGACGCCGCGCGTGCCGGCAATCAGCTGACGAGCCTGGTCAATGACGGCGAAGCCGTCTATCTCGTCGGCATTTCGCCGCCCGCCCCGCCGGGCTGGGTGATCGAGCCCAAGAAGCCGATCGTGCAGATGATCTGCGACCTCATGCCCGCGGAACTGCCGGGCCCCGATGCCATTCCGATGACCCAGGCGCAGAGCGACGACATGCTCGCGTTGACCGCGCTTGTGTTCCCCGGCTTCTTCCGTTCGCGCACGCTCGAAATGGGCGAGTATCTCGGCATCTATCATGGCGACCGGCTCGCGGCCATGGCGGGAGAACGCATGCGGCTCGACGGTTTCCAGGAAATGAGCGCGGTGTGCACGCATCCCGCCTACACCGGGCGCGGCTATGCGCAGCGCCTGCTCTCGCTGCTCTGCCGCCGCTCGTTCGAACGCGGCTTCACGCCTTTCCTGCACGTCTATGCCGACAACGCGCGCGCGATCGGCGTCTACCACCGGCTCGGCTTTGCCGACCGCAGGCTGCTGCCGTTGTGGTTGCTGCACGAGGAAGGCGTTGCCTGACATGACCATCCGGAT
>JANNKZ010000067.1:0-3946 GCA_031396515.1 Gammaproteobacteria bacterium | reverse complement strand
GGCACGCAGCGCCTAGCGCCGGCCAGAAGGACCAGCCTAGTGCGATCAACGCCGGCAGGATCGCGAACAGCGGTAGCGAGGCGAGCACCAGCCAGAAGATTCCCCGCGACAGGCCCGCTATCGCCTGCGCATCGCCGGTGTCCATGTACAGCCAGACGAAGGCCAGCAGCGAGGTCAGCGGCAGCGACGCGATGACCGCGCCCCACAAGCTGCTGCGCTTGGCGATCTCCGCCACCGCGACTACGACGACAGCAGTCACCGCGACCTTGAAGACGAGTTGCCAGGCGATCATGGGGTTGCCCTTGTTTGCGGGAAACCGGAGGCAGCAGCGCGGCTAGGGCAGTACGCCCAGCTCGTCGAGCGAACTATGCAAGGCGGCGGCATCGCGATACACGCGATACGCACCCGCGGCGAGCAGCTCGTTCTCGCCGTAGCCGCCGCTCAGGAGTCCGACGCTCAGCATGTTGGCGCGCCGTGCCGCGAGCAGGTCCCATACGGCATCGCCGACGACGTAGCACTCGTTGGCCGGTACGCCGAGCTTTGCCTGGCAGGCGAGAAAGAGATCGGGCTCGGGTTTCGCCCGCTTGACGTCGCGGCGCTCGATCACGACGGTTTCCGGACCGATGCCGAGCGCGTCGAGCGAGAGGTCGATCTCCGGGCGGCTGCCCGAGGTCGCGACGCCAAAGGGAACCTTCTGTTGGCGCAACGTGCGAATCAGTTCAACGGCTCCGGGGAGCGGACGGCGTTGCGGCAGGAATTGCCGGAACAGCTCGCCGTGACGCTTTAAAAGCGCTTCTTCCTCCGCGGGCGTGCTTTCGCGTCCGAGCTCGCGCGCGGCCGCGCGCGCGGCGAGTCCGCCGCTCATGCCGATGCGCCGGTGGATGCGCCAGCCGTCGATCGGCAGCGCCACCTCTTCGAACGCGCGCTGCCACGCGAACACGTGCGCGTACACCGTGTCGATGAGTGTGCCGTCGAGGTCGAAAATCAGCGCCTGCATCGCCGAAAGCATACGCCAGCGCTGCGGATCGGCGTTAGTTCCGGTGCGTTAACCAGTCCTACCCCTGGAAGGGCGTCGCGAGTTCCTCGCCGCAGCCGCGGTAGACGCGGTCGTTGTGCGTGACGCTGACGGTCGCTGCGAACTGCTTGCCGCTCATCGCATCCGTGCAGCGCACGGGCACGATCACGACTTCGAGATCGTTGCCGCCCGCCTGCGCGTGGTAAGTCCGTGTGCCGCTGGCGGCATCGAGTTGCGCTGCGGGCGCTGGCGTAATGGCGGTGCCCTTGCCGTAGTCGTAGGTGAAGCGCATTTCCGAACCCCTGCGGAGCTCGAGCTGCCAGCCGGGTTCCTGGCCGACCCCGCGGAAGTCGCGATCGCGCTTCAGTTCGAAGAAGACGCCGTCCCACGGTGCCAGTGCATGGTCGCGATCCAGCTCGATCAGCCGCCTGCCGAATGCGCTCCACGGCGCGCCGCCGCAGGAAACTTCCATCACATGGATCTGGCTGCGCGAGCCGATCGGCTTCAGGCTGCCCTGCGCGAGTTTGTACTCGCTCGCGAGCCAGGCGCCGGCCGCGACGCGGTTCGAGATAAAGCCGGGGTCGCGGCAGCGCTCGCTGCCGGAGGTCGCGCCGCTCGTGGTGAGCCGGAGGGTTTCACCGTAACGCGCTTTCGCCTCGCTGTCGGTGAGCGCACTCGTGCCAGGCATGTGATGCCCGACGACGGTCCAGATGCCGGTCAGCGTCGGCAGCGGACCGGCCGGCCCGCGCGTCGATGAGATGCCGGATTGCCGCGGGGTTGCCTCCGCCGCGACGAAGCGCAGGGGTTCGGACTGGCCCTTTGAGAAGATCCTGAGCGTCTGCCCGTCGAGCTCGAAACTCTCCGCGTCCTGAAGCGCCTGGAAGTACGCCGTCTCCTGGTCGTTGGCGGCATTGTCCGCGCAAGCCATTTTCGTCGAGGCGACGCCGCCGAAAGTGATCGAACTGCCGGCGATCGTCACGACGCCGTTGAAACGATTGCAGGAACCGTTGCCGCTCGTGCGGCCGTCGCTCGGGAATTCGAGCGTCGCCTGCGAGCCCGCGACCACGCCCTTGCCAGCGAGGTCGTCGAGCCGCCAGGCGGTGCCGATCAACTCCGAAGGTTGCGGCTCGGCATCTGGCGAGATTGCGACGGGAGCACCGGCACGCTTGCGGATTCGCAGGATCTCGATCATCGGCCCGACCATGCCGATGGACGCCGTGTCGTCGCGGCGTCGCGCTTCGACGTCCACCGCGAGGCCGTCCACCTGGTGGTCGGCGGGGAGATTGAGCGGGTTGTATTGCGTGCCGGCGTCGTCGCGTATCACGAACAGCCCGCCTTCGAGTTCGAGATGGTGGACGGTGCCCGCGATGCGGATTGTCGAAGCCGTGCTCGCGCCTGCGGCCGGGGGCTTGGTCCATCCCGAGTCGTCGGCTTCCGGTCTCGCAATCGCCGCGCGCTCCGCCAGCCCGAAGCGCATCTCGACCGGCTCGCCGGGACTGTGCATGCGGATGTGGAACGAGCTATCCGTCAGTTCGAGGATGTCGGTGGGATAGTTCTGTCCCTCTTCGGTGGTCGTGAGGCGACCGGCGTCGTAGCTCCAGCGGCCGGACGCCGGAGTCGAATTCGGCGAGGCCATGAGGAGCGTTCCGTCCGGTAGAAAGACCCGCGTCGAGCCGAGCTCGACCTGGGGCGATTCCTCGACGACCCACACCTTGTTGACGAAGGAAGGCTGGACGGTGGTGGGCGTTACCGCCGGATCCACGGCTGATGCCGGCGGCTCGGTCTTCGAGCAGGCAGCGATCGCCAGTAGGGCGGCGACGACAAGGAATTCCTTTTTCATGTCGGCTTCTCCGATCGGACTGTCCCCTAGAATAGCCCGGAAATCGCGGGGTCGAACCGCTTGGTGACAGAATGCGCGCAGGCCCGACCGGAGGGGCAATGAAAACGCGAACCGTCCTGCTGGGGTCGCTCGCGGCGGTGCTCGGCCTGAGTGCCTGCGAGCCCGCCGAAAAAACGACGGTACCCACCGGCACCCTCGAGATCCGGAAGTGGCCATCGTCGCCCGAGCTGACGGGCATCGAACAGCTCGTGGACGGGGCGATGGCGGTCGGTATGGAGGAAGACCACATCCCCGGCGCCGCAATCGTCGTCGTCCGGAACGGCCAGGTCGTATTCGCAAAAGGCTACGGCCTGGCGGATGTCGATTCGGGCCAGTCGTTCACGCCGGACCAGACCATTTTCCCGATCGCCTCGGTCAGCAAGCTCTTCACCGCGACGGCCGCGATGCAGCTCGTGGACAGCGGTGCGATTGAACTCGATGCCGACGCAAACCGTTATCTCGAATCCGCAAAGATTCCGCCGACCTATCCGGAGCCGGTGACAGTCGCGCAGCTGCTCTCGCACACTTCCGGCCTCGACGAACTGCCGGGACGGCGTGTGCGCTCGGCGAGCGAACTGATGCCCCTCGGAAAGTTCCTCTCGCAACGCCTGGTACGCGTGCATGCGCCGGGCGAGATGACGAGCTACTCGAGTTACGGCATGTCGCTCGCGGGATTGCTAGTGGAAGAAGTTTCGAACACGCCGTTCGAGGACTATTTGCGGCAGCACATCTGGCAGCCGCTCGGAATGACCGACACGTCGATTGCCATGCCGGGCGACACGAGCCGGCTGGCGACCGCCTACGAACTGGACGGCGAGAAACTCGTGCCGATCCCGTACGAGTTCTATCAGACGCCACCGGTCGCTTCGATCCTGAGTACCGCCGACGACATGAGTCGGTTCATGATCGCGCACCTCGACGGCGGGCGTTTCGGCGACAAACGCATCCTGAGCGAAGCCGCGACCTGGCGCATGCACCGGCGCGAGGCGACGATGCATCCGAAACTGCCCGGCTGGACGCTGGGATTCCAGGAGGGCGACCTGAACGGCCTT
>JANNKZ010000029.1:0-14882 GCA_031396515.1 Gammaproteobacteria bacterium | reverse complement strand
CGCACAGAACACACCCATGGCAAAACGGCACCACCCCTTTATCCGGAAATGCGCCCGCACGCCACCCGGCCGGCGCCCCACCAGCCGGCAAAGGGGTGCGTCCCCTCTTAAGCGGCCTTTTGCGCGGCCGCTTCGACGGCGGCCGCAACCAGCTGGTGAACTTCAAGATTGAGCGGGTCGGGCACGAGGTCGTCGCCGCAAGCCTGGGCGGCAATGCTCTTTGCCGCCGCCACCAGCATCGGGTCCGTGAAGCTCTTCGCGTTCGCCGCGAGCGCGCCCTTGAAGAGCCCCGGAAATCCCAGCACGTTGTTGATGCCTTTGCCGTCGGCGGCGATCGCCGCGCCGTTCTGGAGAGCGACGGCGGGCTCGATCTCCGGGTCGGGGTTCGACAGCGCCATGATGATCTGGCCCTTTCGGATCATCGCGGGCTTGATCAGGCCGCGCACGCCGGTCGTCGCGATGACGATGTCACTGCGCTTCATGATCTCCTCGAGCGACGCCGGTTCGCCCCCCATGCCGGCGAAGCGCCGGATTGCGCCCTCGTCCAAGTCGGTACCGAGCACGTGCCGGATGCCCTCGTGCATCAGCAGCCGCACGATGCCGATACCGGCGGCGCCGAGCCCGATCTGCCCGATCACGCAATCGCCCAGGTCCCGGCCCGCGCGCCGCGTGGCATTGAGCGTCGCCGCGAGCACCACCACGGCCGTCCCGTGCTGGTCGTCGTGAAGCACCGGCTTGTCGAGCCGCGCGCGCAGCCCGGCCTCGATTTCGAAACAAGCCGGCGCCGCGAAGTCCTCGAGCTGGATTGCGCCGAAGCTGCTGGCGATCGCGGCGATGTGCTCGATGCATTTCTGCGGGTCGGTCTCGTCGAGCAGGATCGGCACCGCGTTGAGTCCGACCAGGGTTGCAAAGAGCGCCGCCTTGCCCTCCATGACCGGCAACCCGGCGAGGGCGCCGATGTTGCCGAGGCCGAGGATGGCCGTGCCGTTCGTGACGATCGCGACCGTGCTGCCGATGCTCGTGTACTGGCGCGCCTGCTCCGGATCCTTGCGGATCGCGAGGCAGACCCGGGCGACACCCGGCGTGTAGACGTCGCGCAGCACCTGCTGCGTGTTGATCGGCAGCGCCGACACGGTGCGGATCTTGCCGCCGCGGTGGCGGTCGAATACGCGGTCCGAATGACCGACGAAGCGCGCGATCGGCAGCGCGTCGATCCGCTCGTAGAGGCTGCGGTCGGCCTCCTCGTCCATCTCGAGCGTGATCTCCCAGAGCGTGCGTCCCTGGTCGCGGCGCAGCGCCTGCAGGTGGTCGATCGTGAGCCCGGCATCGGCGATGACGAGCAGCACCTTGGCGAGGCTTCCGGGCTGGTGCACGGTCTCGATCATCAGGATTTCAGGAATCTTCATGCGCTTCCCCGGCAGCCTGCGGCCATGACCGCGGCATGGTAATGCAAGCGCGTCGGGGTGGCCCGGATCGGTGATAATCTTGGCGACTGGCCGGCCCGACGCCGGCTCCCAATGCGTCCAATCGAGGGGGTATCGACATGATGTCCATCAAGAGCGTCGCCGCTGCAATCGCAATGGCCGCCTGCATCGGCCTGGCCGGCTGCGCCAGCCAGAAAGAGCCTGCGGAACAGGCGATGACCGCCATCGAGGACACGCTCAAGGCGTCCGGCGAGGAGATCCGCCAGTTCCTGCCCGATCGCGCCGCCGAGATCGAGGCGAAGGTCGCGGAGTTGCGCGCCTCCATGGAACAGAAATCCTACGGCGACGTCGTTACCGGCGCGGCCGCGGTGAGCGACGACCTGAAGCGCGCGATCGCCGACAGCCGCGTCGCGCGGGCCAAGAATCGCAATGCGATGGAAGGCGAGTGGAACGCGCTCCTCGAGTCCATGCCGAAACTGATCGAGGCGATCGACAAGAAGATCTCGGTCCAGGGCAGCAAGCCGCCGAAGGGCATGGAAAAGGACGCCTGGAAGCAGCTCGTTGCATCCTACGACGCAGCCCGCAGCGCCTGGAGCGCGACCGCCGCTGGCATGAAGAAAGAAACGTTCGAGGCCTCGGTGAAAGCCGGGCGCGACGCCAAGGTGACGATCTCCGGCATCGCCGACCAGCTGGGCCTCAAGGACACGTGAGGAGGACACCGTGAACACCGTGATACGCATCGTCGCACTGGCCGCAATCGCGCTCGCCGCGACCGCCTGTTCGCAGAAGGATCCGGCGGCTGAGGCGATCACCGCCGCGGAAGGAGCGCTTGCCGTCGTCTATGACGACGCGCAGAAGTACCTGCCCGAGCGCTACGCCGAAGTGAAGGCCGAGCTCGACGCCGGCCGCAAGGCCTTCGAAGAGGAACGCTACGCCGACGCGATCACGGCGGTGAAGGAAGTACCTGCGCATGCGGAGGCTCTGTCGAAGGAGGTCGTGGCGGCCAAGCAGAAGAAACTGTCCGAACTCAACGCCGACTGGGCGCGACTGTCGGGCAGCCTGCCCGGCCTGATGACCAGTATCGGCGCGCGGCTCGCCGAGCTCGGCAAGATGCGCAAGCTTCCCGAGGGCATGGACAAGCAGCTTCTCGACGAGGCCAACGCCGCGCATGCGAGCGCGAACGCCGCCTGGGGAGAAGCCGGCCAGGCCCTCAATGCCGGCGACCTCGAGACCGCCGTCGCCAAGGCGCGCGATGCCGAGGGCACGGCACAGGATCTCGTCGCACGCCTCGGCATGCAGGCCGGCTGAGACGGGACTTCGACGATGGCAACCGCAGCCGACCGGCCGATCACGCAGGCCGCCCGCGCCGGGCTCGACCCGCTCGACCTCTACGACATCCGCTCCTCGCTGACGGAAGAGGAACGCATGGTGCAGGAGGCGGTTGCCCGCCTCGTGGACGACAAGGTCCTGCCGGTAATCCAGAAGCATTTCGAGGACCACACGTTCCCGCGCGACCTCATTCCCGAGATCGCGGCGCAAGGGCTACTCGGCAGCTCGATCAGCGGCTATGGCTGCGCCGGCATGAACGCCGTGTCCTATGGACTGATCTGCCAGGAGCTCGAACGGGGCGACTCGGGCATCCGCAGCTTCGTGTCCGTGCAGTCGAGCCTCTGCATGTACCCGATCCACGCCTTCGGCAGCGAGGCGCAGCGCGAGAAATACCTGCCGCGCATGGCGGCGGGCGAACTGATCGGCTGCTTCGGGCTGACCGAGCCGCATGGCGGCTCGGATCCGGTCAACATGAAGACCCACGCGAAACGCCGCGGCCGCGACTGGGTACTGAACGGCGCGAAGATGTGGATCACGAATGCGCCGATCGCTGACCTTGCGGTCGTCTGGGCGAAGACCGAGGAAGGCATCCGCGGCTTCATCATCGAGAAAGGCACGCGCGGATTCGCCGCGCCCGAGATCGAACGGAAATTCTCGCTGCGCGCCTCCTCGACCGGCGCGCTCTATTTCGAGGACGTGGTCGTGCCCGAGGAGAACATGCTTCCCGGCAGCACGGTGGGCCTCAAGGCGCCGCTGTCCTGCCTGACGCAGGCGCGCTTCGGCATCACCTGGGGCGTGATCGGCGCTGCACAGGCCTGCCTCGCGCAACTCCTCGACTACACGCAGACGCGCGTGCTGTTCGGCCGCCCGCTCGCGGCCAACCAGGCGATCCAGATCCGCCTCGCGGCGATGGCGCGCGGCATTACCGGCGCGCAGCTCATGTCGCTGCAGCTCGGCCGGCTGAAGGACGCCGGGCGCATGCACCCGTCGCAGGTTTCGCTCGCGAAGTGGAACAACTGCCGCATCGCGATCGACATCGCGCGCGACGCGCGCGACATGCTGGGCGGCTCGGGGATCAGCGCGGAGTACGTGCCGATCCGGCACGCGCTCAATCTCGAAAGCGTGATCACGTACGAGGGCACGGAAACCATCCACCAGCTGACGATCGGCCGCGAACTTACGGGCATCAACGCTTTCTAACGTGGGGAGGTGCCGCATGATTGACCTTCGCAGATCTTTCGCCGCGCTGGCCGGCGTGCTGGTTTCCCTCGCGATCGCCGCGCCGGCCGCGCTCGCCGATCCCCCGTCGCACGCGCCCGCCCATGGCTGGCGCAAGAAAAACGATCCCTATTACGTCGGCTACACGGGCCGGCAGTGGAACGACGATTACGGTATCCGCAGCGGGCGCTGCGACCGCGACCGCAGCCACATGGCGACCGCGGTCGGCGCGGTCGCGGGCGGCGTGATCGGCAACGAGGTCGCGAGCGACGGCAACAAGCTCATTGCGATTCTCGCTGGCGTCGCAATCGGCGCCGTGATCGGCAACGAGATCGACAAGGAACTGGACGACGACGACCGCCGCTGCTTCGGCCATTCGCTCGAACTGCTGGAGGACGGCCGCCGGGTCCGGTGGGACGGGGCCCGGCCCGACCTGTATTACTCGCTGACGCCGTCCGGCCGCTTCGAGCGCGACGGCCGCGTCTGCCGTCGCTTCACGCTGGTCCGTGACTGGGACGGGAAGAAGATCAAGAAGGATGGCAAGGCCTGTCGCTATGGCGAAGGCGAGTGGAGAATGATCAAGGACTGATCGCGACCAGGGGGAACGCTTGAACAAGACCGCAGCGACGCTCGCGCGCCATGCGCTCGAGCAGCTCGGCATTCGCCACACGTTCGGCATCCCGGGCGTCCACAACACCGAACTCTACGATGCAATGGGCGCATCGGAGTCGATCACGCCCGTGCTCGTCGCGCACGAAGGCGGCGGCGCCTTCATGGCGGACGCAATCAGCCGGACCGGAGCCGGCGTCGGCGCACTCCTGATCGTTCCGGCGGCGGGGGTCACGCACGCGGCGAGTGGCATCGGCGAGGCCTTCCTCGACGGCATCCCGATGATCGTGATCGCGGGCGGCATCCGCCGCGACCTCGGCCGCGCCTACCAGCTGCACGACATGGACCAGCACGCGCTGCTCGCGCCGATCACGAAGGGCCGCTGGCGCGTCGAGCGCCACGCCGATGTCGTACCGGCGATCTACGACGCGTACCGGCTCGCGACCACCGGCGAACCGGGCCCCGTCTTTATCGAGATACCGGTCAATCTCCAGCTGATGCCGGGCGACGCCGGCGACATTCCCGATTTCGCGCCCGCACCCGCTGCCGGTCACCGCGCGGCCGCGACGGACCTCTCGCGGGCCGCGGCATTGCTGGCTGCCGCGAAACACCCGGCGATCTTCTGTGGCTGGGGCGCCGTGGACGCGACCGCGGAACTCATCGCCATCGCGGAGCGGCTCGGTGCCCCGGTGTCGACCACGCTTCAGGGCCTTTCCGCATTCCCGGGCCACCACCGCCTGCACGCGGGTTTCGCGCTCGGTCCGGCGGCCGTGCCCGCCGTCGAGAACGCTTTCGCGGAATGCGACGCCCTCCTCGCGGTCGGCACGCGATTCGCCGAAATTCCGACCGGCAGCTACGGCTGGGAACCCCCGGCCGCCCTCGTTCACGTCGACATCAACCCGCGCGTCTTCAACGCGAATTACCCGGCGGCCGTCGCGCTCGAGGGCGACGCGCGAGCCGTCCTCGCGGCGCTGTTCGACGCGCTCGGCCCGGCTGGCGAGTCCGCCCGCGCGGACGCCGTCGCCGCCGCGATCGCAACGGACAAGCGCGACTATCGCGCCGGGTGGCTCGCCCACGACTCGAAAGGCCGCGTCAATCCGCAACGCTTCTTCGATGCGCTGCGCGCCCGGCTGCCGGACGACGGGATCGTGGTCGCCGACGACGGCAACCACACGTTCCTGGTCGCGGAGCTGATGCCGATCCGCGCGCCGCGCGCATTCTTCTCGCCGTCGGACTTCAACTCGATGGGCTACTGCATCCCGGCGGTCATCGGCGCAAAGCTCGCGCGCCCCGACCGCACGGTGGTCGGCATCGTCGGCGACGGCGCGGCGCGCATGACCGGTCTCGAGATGGCAACCGCGGTCGCACAGAAAACCGGCGTCGCCTGGTTCGTGTTCAACGACGGCGAACTCGCCCAGATCGCGCAGGCGCAGGAAACGCCGTATAACCGCAAGACCTGCACCGTGCTGCCCGAGATCGACTTCGAGGGGCTGGCGCGCGCGAACCGTGTCGCCTACCGCGCGATGCGGAGCGACGGCGACATCGATCGCGTCATGCAGGAGGCATTCGCATCCGCCTCGGCCGGCGAGCCGGTGCTCGTCGACGTGCACATCGACTATTCGAAGCGCACACGATTCACCGATGGCGTGATCCGCACCAACCTCAAGCGGTTCGGGCTCGCCGACCAGGCGCGGCTCGTCGGTCGCGCGCTCTGGCGGCGCCTGACCGGCTGATCAACCGGCGACCGCCACGCAGTCCGCGCCGCGACTCCTGAGCGAAACGCAGAGCGCGCGCGCTTCCTCCTCCGGCAACGGCCCGACGCGAAGCCGCCACAGCGCGGGCTCCCCCGGGGCGGGGGCGATCACCTGCCAGTTGCGGCCCTCCAGCAGTGTCGCCTGTTCTCCCAGGAGCCGCGCACGTTCCGCCCCCGCCGCCGCCTCGCTCGCAAACGCGCCGAGCTGGGCCGCGTGGCCCGGCGGGACGCGCGCCGGCTCGAGCGGCGCGAAGTCCGCGAGTTCGCGCTTCGCTTCGGCGGCATGCGCGCCGTCCGGCCAGTCTGCGAGGTATCGCTGCCAGGCCTCGGGCATGCGCAGGCGCCGGGCGACGGCCCAGGCTTCGGCTTCGCGCAGCCCCAGGATCCGCAGGCGTGCCTCTTCCGAATGAGCGCCGGCGGGGTAGCGGTGGAGGTAGTCCTCGTAGGCGGCGACCGTGTCGCGTTCGGCCGCGACCTCCCAGCCAGATTCCTGCCGGCTGCACCCGGTGGCCAGGGTGGCGGCGATCCCGAAGACGACGATCCACAGCGCGCGCAAACGGCCACCTATAATCGCGGCTGCGGAGCGGAGTGACTTTGACGCCACCGTCAGCCCGGCCGGAGATTCCCGAGATCGTCGCACACCGTGGCGACGTGGAACACTTTCCCGAAAACTCCCTGGCGGCGATCGAATCGGCCTGGAAGGGCGGCATCCGCCACGTGGAGTTCGACGTCCAGGTGGCCGCCGACGGCGTGCCCTACGTGATCCATGATTCCGCCCTCGATCGCACCACGCACGCCACCGGCGACTTGCGGCTCATGACCTCGGGCCAGCTCGACGGCGTGGATGCCGGCGAGCCCGCGCGCTTCGGCAGGCGTCATGCCGGCACGCACCTGCCGCGACTCGCGGCGGTCGCCGAACTGATGGCGGACTATCCGGCGGCGCGCGCCTTCGTCGAGATCAAGCGCGCGAGCCTCGTGCACCACGGCCATGCGCACTGCGTCGAATGGATCCTCACGGCGCTCGCGGGCGTGCTCGACCGCTGCATCGTGATTTCCTTCGACGCCCTCGCCTGCCGCCTCGCGCGCGCGGCGAAGGCGCTGCCGGTCGGCTGGGTGCTCGACGAAGAACCGGCTTCGCAGCTCGCCGCGCTCGAGGACCTGCGTCCCGAATACGTGTTCTGCGATCACCGGCGCCTTGCGGGCCATGCGCCCGTGCCCGGCGGTCCCTGGACCTGGGTCGTCTACGAAGTGCGTGACGCGGCGCAGGCAGTCGGCTTGCGGGCGCGCGGCGTCGCGATGGTGGAGTCGATGGCGCCGCTCAGGCTGCGCGAGGCGCTCGCTTGAATGACGCCGTCTATGTCGCGATCGACCAGGGCGGCCATGCGACGCGCGCGACCGCCTACGGCGCCGATGGAGCGCTCGCAGGCGCCGCTCTCGTCACGATCGCGACGCAGCACAACGCGCTCGGCCACGTCGAGCACGATGCCGACGAAATAGTCGCGAGCGTGACGACCGCGCTCGTGGAGCTCGCCGAGCTCGTGCCGGTTGCGCGCTGGGCGGCAGCCGGATTCGCAGTGCAGCGATCGAGCCTGGCCTGCTGGAACGCCGCGGACGGACGGCCGCTCGCGCCGGTAATCTCCTGGCAGGACCGGCGCAACGCCGCCTGGCTCAGGGGCTTGTCGCGCCGGGCCGTCGAAGTCCACGAACTGACCGGCCTGCCGCTCTCGCCGCATTACGGCGCGAGCAAGTTGCGCTGGTGCCTCGATCACCTGCCGGAAGTCAGGGCTGCCGCCGCGCGTGGCGCGCTCCGCGCCGGCCCGCTCGCCAGCTACCTGCTCCATCGACTGCTCGCGGAACGTCCGTTCGTCGCAGATGCCGCGACCGCCGCGCGCACGCTGCTGTGGTCGCCGTTCAAACGCGACTGGTCCGGGGAGTTGCTCGAACTCTTCGGCATCCCGCGGGCTGTGCTGCCGCGGGCGACCGGTACGGCCGGCCGCTTCGGCACGCTTGTCTGCGACGGCCGCAGCATGCCGGTCGTCGCCTGCAATGGCGACCAGTCGGTCGTGCCCTTCGCCGCGGGACCGCTCGATCGTTCCGCCGCTTACGTGAACCTCGGCACCGGCGCATTCGTGCTGCGCCCGAGCGGAGAGGCGTTGCGCGCTGCTCCGCTGTTGACCAGCGTGATCCGCGCGGACGACGACCACTACGACTTCGCTCTCGAGGGATCGGTCAACGGCGCAGGCGCGGCGCTCGCCTGGCTCGCGCATCACCAGGGTTCGGCGACCGACCGCATGCTCGGGCTGCTGGATGGCGCGGCGCTCACCGACGACGCCTCGCCCTTCTTCCTGAACGGCGTGGCCGGACTCGCGTCGCCGTTCTGGAAGCCGGATTTCGAGTCGCGCTTCGTCGGCGAAGGCAGCGACCTCCAGCAATGCCGCGGCGTGCTCGAGAGCGTCGCTTTCCTGATCAAGGCCAACCTGGACGAAATGGACGGTCACGTCGCGCCGCCGACCCGGCTGGTCGCGAGCGGCGGTCTCGCGGAAAACCGGATGCTGTGCCGGATGCTCGCCTGCCTCGCCGAGGTGCCGGTCGATCGTTCGAGCGATCGCGAGGCCACCTCGCGCGGCCTCGGATTCCTGGTGGCGGGCGAACCGGCGGGTTTCGCCAGCCCGCCGACCGGTCGCTTCGAACCGGAAACCGACCAGGAATTGCTCGCGCGCTACCTGAAATGGCTCGAGCTCATGCGCGAGGCCACCGGGGCCTAGGTTCAGTCGCGGTCGAGCGTCGCGACGACCCGCCGTTCGATCCAGCTCGGGCCACCGAGCGAGTCCATGTACCCGCAATGCCCGCCGCGCGGCGTCAGCGTGATGCGGAGCGCCTCGGGCCGCGCCAGCCGGTCGAGATCGTGCGTCAGGATCATCGGGTCGTCGGCGGAGGTGATGAGCTCGGTCGGAACGGAGAGGTTGGCGAGCGCATCGCCGGTGATCGCATAGCCCCGCAGGTAGGTCGCGAGATCCGGATAACCGGAGTAGCGCAGCACCATGCGCTCGGTCATCGCGGTCAGCGACGGGTCGCCGAGCAGCTCGCCGAAATCGTAGGTCTTCGGCCAGGCTGCCTGCTTCGCGCGCAGCGACCGACGCCACTTGAACAGGAAGTACTGGCGGTAGATCGCCGGTCCGCGCTCGAGCGCGTCGAGCGTCGTTGCAGGATCGAGCACCGGACAGACCGCGACGATGCGCTTGATGCGGATGCCGGCCGCGGCCGCGCGCGCACCGACGCGCAGCCAGAAGTTCGCGCCCAGCGAGAAACCGGCAAGCGACAGTTCCGCGTCCGGATGCAGCGCCCGCACGCGCGCGACCGCCGCGGTGACCTCGGCGATGCGGCAGGAATGAAACAGCTCTTCGTTCAGCGCATGGGTGCCGCCGTGATCGCGCAGGTTGAGCCGCAGCACGCGGAAGCCGCGCTGGTGCAGCAGTTCGGCGGTCGACAGCATGTAGAGCGATTCGGCGCTGCCTTCCCAGCCGTGCAGCAGCACCGCGATCCGCGGCGTGCTTTCCGTCGCGGGCACCGCCAGCCGGCCCATGAGCCGCACGCCCTCGCCGCAGTCGAGCACGAGTTCGCGGCTCGCGGCGATCACCGCTCGAGCGCGGCGTTCGACGGCCATGCGCCGGATCGGCAGGCTCGGCAGCACCGACTGCAGGTGGCGGTTGGCGAGCCAGCCCGGCGGGCGGAATTCGGCAGTCGCGTCAGTCAACGGTGATCTTCGTCGCCCCCGGCAGCTTCGTCACGAAATCCGCGCCCATCAATCTCGCCGGCGTCGTGAAACCGGGCGCGGCATCTCGCTCGAGCAGCCGGCGCGCGATGGCGACCGCCGAGTCGGTCGTCACGGTGTAGCCATTCGGAACACGCAGCCGCGCCGTCGCCGTGCGGCCGGCGGAATTGCGGGCCTCGCCCCAGACCAGCACCGGCGTGCGGTCGCGTTCCTCCGCCGTCGGGCCGGGAGCGCCCTTGCGGATGCGCCATTTCATGAACGCCTGGACCGGCCGCCGCCGCAGCAGCCAGCCGAAGCGGCCGAGTCGTCGCAGGTTCGCGAGCGCGGCCGGCGACACCGGCACGTAGACCTCGATGTTCGGAATGCCCGTCGTGCGGAATGCCGTGCTGACGTCGCCCCAGGGGATCGCCGTCGCGAGTTTCTCGCCGCCGCCGAAATCGATCCGGCGCGCGCGCGAGCCGAGCGGGATACGCCGCAGCTCGCCGTCCTCGCGCACGCGGCTGCCGTAGCCGAGTCCCTCGACGCTGGTGGACGCCGTGCCGCGGCTCAGTGCGCTGCGGCTGTCGAAGCCGAGGGCGAGTTGGCGGGCATCCGGCATCGCGGTTGCAAGCGTGAGTGCGACGCAGTCGGTCGGCACGACGTCAAAGCCGACGCCGGGACAGATGAGGACGCCGGCCTTGCGGGCGGCCGCGTCCTGGCGGAATCCGAGCTCGAAGACGTCGATCTCGCCGGTGATGTCCGTGTAGTGGGCGCCGGCCGCGATGCAGGCCGCCATCATCGGCGCGGCGGTCGCCGAGAAAGGGCCCGCGCAATGAATGACGACTCGGCAGCCGCGAATGCCGGCGACGACCGCGGCCGGATCCTCGAGGCCGAAGACGCGTGATTCGCAGGAGAGTTCGCGGGCGAGCGCGCCGATTGCCGCCGCCGAACGGCCCGCGAGCACCGGGGCGAGCCCGAGACCCGCGGCGGCGCGGGCGATCATCTCGCCCGTGTAGCCATTGGCGCCGTAGACCAGCAGACGCGACGTCATCGTTCGACGACGCTGATCTCGATGCGGTTGTTGGACTGAGCCGCGGCGTTCCACTGGCCGGCGGTCGCCTGTTCGATGGCAGGATAGGACACCGCGATCCGTTCGCGCGCGCCGGGCGCGAGTTCCAGCGTGATCGCGCCGTTGGTGCGCTGCTGCACCGAGGCCGCGAGGTTCACGAAGGCAAGCGGCTGGCGCGCCGCGCCGCCCTGCGGGTCCTCATAAGGATTGCCGACCTGCTCGCACTGGGATGCGGGCGTCGCCGCCGGCGCGAGTGCGTACCCCTGCTCGCCCGCGCTCGCCAGGCAGAAACTGCCGGCATAGGTCTCGATGCGCACGGATCCGGAGATCGCCGCGCGCTCGAGCTGCGCCACCAGGGCGCGGACCGGTTCGAGGCGCGCCGGCGTCAGCGCGGATTCGCCGAACGGGATCGCATAAACCATCGGACGCGCTGCGGCGCCGCCGCCTCCGCCGTCCGCGGCCGCCGGTCGGTCGCCCGCGATGCGCCATTTCTCGATCGCCTGCGTCAGCGACTCGTTCGAGGCGGTGAGCGATTCGAGCGCCCGTTCCGCCTGCCGGGTCTGGGTGACCGCCTGCCAGTACAGCAGGCCGATGGCGAGCAGCGCGACGAGCGCAGCGCCGGTCGCGATCATCCAGCCCATCGGTCGTGCGGGCGGCGGTGGAATTACGGCGGCCGCGGCCGCATCCTCGAGCCCGGATTCCCTGGGCCGGAGTTCCTGGACGATCCGGTGCGCGTGGGAATCGAAGCTCGAGACGATAAAGCGGCGGAGCTCGATGCTTTGCTCTTTCAGCATTGCCTCGACCATCGCGCGCACGCGGGAATCGGAGGACGCCGCCGGTGCGGGCACGGGCATTGCTTCCGCAACCGCGGTTCCATCCTCGTTCATGGCTTCGAGCGCGGACGGCTGGTAATCGCGGCGTTCGGGCAGCAGCTGGAGCTGGTAGAGCGCCTTGGTCACGTCGATCGGCCGGATGGATTTCGGCAGCACGCCGATCGCGCCGGAAGCGCGGGCCTGGCCGCCGTAGATCTCGCCTTCCTGCGACGTGTACATCATCACGGGGATGGACGCGAGTTCCGGATTGGCCTTGATCTCGCGCACTGCCTGTAACCCGTCCATGCCGGGCATCAGGTGGTCCATGAAAATGACGTCGGGGTGGTGATCCTTCAGGTATTCGAGCGCGGTCTCGGCCGATTCGGCGGAATCGACCTCGATGCCGTACTTTTCGAGCATCCTGCTCAGGACGACCCTGGCCGACTTCGAATCGTCGACCACCAGTGCGCGCTTGCCCTGCATCGTGCCCTCCTTGGGACCGCCGAAGTGTAGCGCAGGTCGTCCAGGTCCAACCTAGTGCGTGACCACTTCCCACAGGAACAGAAATTCGAGCCGCACACGCTCGCGCCAGCTGGGCTGGGCCTGCCAGCCCGGCTGCGATGCGAGGTAGTCAAGCAACTCGGTAGCCGGCACGAACCAGCCACTTCGCGACGCGACATCCCGGATTCGCGCTTCGAAGCGCGGATTGACCCCGCCTTCTGCGTTAAAGCTTCCCGAACCGAGATGGGAATAGACCACGCAGATTCCGCCTTCCCGCTCAAGGCGGTCCAGGTTCGCCTTGCTCAGTAAACTCTCGAACATGTCGAGATTATTGCCATTCGAAGTCGGAAACCAGAAGTTGACTCGCGGCTTGTCCGGCAAATGGTACGGAAATGCAGGAGTGACATTCAGAAGATTGATGTCCTCAAAAGTGAACTGGTTTACGTAACGGACATGCCGTTCCGCCAGATCGCCCCAGAAATAGGGAGAACCGGCCTCGTCTCCCGAGAATCGGTCGTCGCGGGACAATGCATAGAGCCAGCGGAGCGGCCCGAATGTCCAGCGGTCCTGACCCCAATACAGGTTGTCGCGATTCTCTGAATGGTTGATGTGAAGTGTCGGATAGCTGCCAAAAACACGACGGAATTCTTCGAGCCCGGCAACCACGTCGGCGCGCGTGCTACTGCCGCCGCGAACCCCGTGCAACGCGATCTCGAATCCATGATTCCGAAGTCCGAGCAGGAAATCGCGATATGTCTTATCAGCGAGCGTATCCCCCGCATTCGGCAAGTGATCCAGTTCGGTCGGAGGCAGCGCCCAGGCGGTTTTTGTGGTGCGGAGGCCGTATCGGCGCAGTACCTCATAGACCGGCCGGTTGCGTTCGAGTGTCGCGAGATCCGTGTCGTCCACGATCGTGAACGCGAACCGCTTGCCTTCCGGAAACGTGACGCGGCGCTCCGTAGGCGGAACCAGAATCCACGCCGTGAATACGGCGATCAGCACGAACATCGCCGCTGTGGCCGCCAGGAGCCTTCGGATCCACAAGCGGAACGTGGTCATTCGGCCGCGGCAGAATCGCGCGCTGCCAGAAACTCAGCCATCCGCCGATTGCCCTCCGGATTAAGGTGACCATCGAACGCATAATAGAAGCTGGCCGGCGACTCCGAAAAAAGCTGGGCGGTCGGCACCACGGACTTGGGTGACACCGAGTTCAGCGCCGCAAGCGTCTTGTCCGCGGTGCCACGCAGAATGTCTTGAACGGGCACGATCAGGAAGATCGTGTACTCGAAACCAGCGCTGCGACTGAGGTTATCGAGGCGTGAGAGCGCACCGTGTGTGGCCGCCAAGGCGATCGCCATGCGCTCCTGGCCCGGATCCGCGACAAACATGCCCTTCAGCATGGGACCGGCATGGAATTTCAGCAGCCGCATCAGGTTGGAGTGCCGAAGCAGCACTCCCTGAAGTCCGATGATCCGCTCAACCGCACCCGCCTGGTTCCCGGCCGGGACTGCCTGGGCCGCCGAAGCGTCCGTTTGTAGTGAGCGCGTGTGGATTTCGCGCTGGTAGTTATCTACGAAGTCATTGCCCGCAGAGAAACTGCCACTCATCGCAAAAACGAACAAACGCACTTCGCGCGGATGCCAGTCCCAGGTCTTGAGGTACTGTTCCAAACGCTCGACCTCCTTGAGCGTGCCGCTGCCGGGCTGGGCCAGATTCGCGCAGGCTAACCGTCGCTCTCGGCAATAGATGCTGACAAAAGTCTGCTCGTCGCTGAGTCCGTAACCATAGGTAAATGAATCGCCGATGAATATGACGTCGGGGTTGCCATCGACTTGCGGGACGCGATGCCCCTTGGCGGTGATCGTCGTCAGGGCGTCATACTCGTTCGAGACCTGGCGATAAACGGCCCCGGGCGCGAACAAGTCGTAAACGCGCTTGCCGTCCAGCGAAATATTCTCGCGCAGGTCGGAGATCGGAGCGAAGACGCGCGAAACCCCCTCGGCAACCAGAACCACGATGAGCACTGAGCTGAACATCAGGCCGGCGCGAACCGCCCATTCCTTCGCGCGACCGTGGACGCCGAGTTTCTTCATTTTCGTGATCATCGGAGAGACCCTGCGCCGGCGCAGCGGGGAAAAGGCGAAATGTCGACGGACTTGGAACCGCGACTCCGCTAAAGTCTAGCATTCCGGACGATGAGGCCCGCATGCCGAGTGATTCACGCTGGCGTCTCGAACTCGAGGATGGGACCCTTTGGCGCGGCATCGGCTTCGGTGGAGGCCGCGTCGTCGCGGGCGAGGTCGTCTTCAACACCGGCATGTCCGGATATGTCGAATCGCTGACGGACCCGTCCTATCGCGGGCAGATCCTGGTTCTCACCTATCCCCTCGCCGGCAATTACGGCGTGCCCGCGCCG
>JANNKZ010000023.1:0-2059 GCA_031396515.1 Gammaproteobacteria bacterium | reverse complement strand
ATCGCAGACGTAATCGCTGTCGACATAAATCAAGTAAGACAGATCCACATCGACATCAACGTACACGAGCCCTTCTTCGCGCAGCCATATCAGATCCAGTCCGGTGGTCAAGATCGGGGAGCGATCATCGTCCTCAGCGGTGCGGCCGATGTTGTCGGACGTCCCGACTCCGGCTTCCACGCTATATTCGACTTCCGCAGCGGCCGTGGTGGCGAGCAAAGCGGCCGCAACGCCGGCCGCCGCGAGTGAGCGGTTCATCTCGATACTCCCGATAAGGCGTCGGCGGAACTTCCGCCATAACTGCCGTAGGCTCCATAGGCTCCGTCGCGATAGTAGTAGCCCGCCTCGGTGATCGCCGAGCTCTGGTTCAGCAAGAGCGCGATCGGCTTGCCCTCGCCGAGGCAGTTGATGGAGTCCTGAACCGCGTGCTGCGGGGTCCGCCCGGCGTGCACGATCAGCACCACCTGGCCCATCGGTTGCGCGAGCACGCGCGACTCGCTGGTGAGGAGCAGGGGCGGCGAGTCGAAGATCACCACCCGCGTACGGTCCCTGCTTGCCGCCAGGCGTGACACGATCGCCTGCATGCGCCGGCTGGCGAGCAGTTCGGTCGCGGTATCCGACGGCTGGCCGGCCGGGAGCACCGAGAACTTGGGGATGTCGGTTGGCAGGATCAGCGTTTCGACGTCCAGCTTGTCGTCCTGCAATGCCTCGAGCAGCCCCGGTTCGCCGTCGATGCCGAACAGGCGACTGATATGCGGCTTCGCGACGTCCGCATCGACCAGCACCACGCTGATATCGCGTTCCAGTGAAATCGAAAGTGCGAGATTGACGCTGACGAAGGTCTTGCCTTCGCCGGGAAACGAACTCGCGAGCATGATCATCCGTCCATTCGCGACCGGCTCCATGCCGCGCCCGAGTGCCGCTGCGAGCAGCGGCCGCTTGACGTGGCGGAACTGGTCCGCAATCTGCCGTTGTTTGCTGTCGGGTGGCAGGAAACCGGCGCGGATCAGCGCCGCGCGGTCGAGCTGGACCACGCGACTTGGCCTCGTACGGGAGGTCGGGCCGTCGCCGTCCGCCGCGGAAGATGTTTCGACCTCGCGCAGCACGCCAAGCGGCTGCTCGGGGCGCAATTCCCCGCGGGCGGCTTTGCGCGAATCCTGGAGTTTCTTGAGGGCCAGTTCAACGAGACTCATGTAACAGGGTTCCTCAACTCAGGATGCGCTGGAAGAGCCGCGCCCCGGGCTCGTGGATGAGTGCCACTACGATGGACACGGTCAACAGCAAGGCAGCGGCGACGCTGTATCGTAGATAATCACGTCGGAGCATGGACCGATGCCGCTCGACCCAGGCGAGGCTGATGACGCCGATCACCGGCAGGCCGGTTATCTCGGCCAGCGTGCGCCCGTGGTTGAAGACCGGCCGGAGCTTGCAGAGGAGCCAGGCAACGCCGGCTCCGATCACGATTGCGAGCAGAAGCACGATGCCGAGCAGTAAGGGCCGGGTCGGGAACACCGGCTCGTACGGCGCCGATGGCGGGTCGATGATCTGAAACTCCACGATGCCGGTCTGCTGCGCGTCTTCAGACACTCGCGCCTGTTCGAGACGCTGCAGCAAGCTGTTGTACTGGGTCTGGGTCACGTCGTAGTCGCGTGTGAGGCGCGTGAATTCAGCCTCGACCTCCGGCGCGGTATCGAGCGACTTCCGCAGGCCGGTCACGTTGGAGCGGTAGTCGCCGAGTTCACCTTGAAGCGCCGCGATCTCCACGTCGTTTTCGTGCATCTGCAGCTGGATGGCCTGATGTACCGGGTTGGTGGCCGCCCCGGCGATGGCCGCCGCGCCGGCGTCGCCGCGGCGCACTGCCTCAAACTCTGCCTGCTGGCGTTTCTTCAGGTCCTCAAGGGTTTGCTGCGCTGCCAGTACGTCCGGATGCTTGACGGTATAGCGCAGCAGCAGGTCGTCAAGCCGCGCCTGCGTCTCCAGGATGCGGCTTGCGGTGTCCGGCGCGGCCTGGCCGCCCGCGCCGCGCGATGCGCCACTAACCGTCGCAGAGGGCACGTAC
>JANNKZ010000553.1:0-1888 GCA_031396515.1 Gammaproteobacteria bacterium | reverse complement strand
CGACGCCTTCCTGCCCGAAGGAGGCGAGACCCCAGATGTAGGGCCTCCCGATGGCGACGGCATTGGCGCCGAGCGCGAGCGCCTTGAAGATGTCGGAGCCGCGGCGGAAGCCGCCATCCACGATCACCGGAATCCGGCCCTTCACGCCCTCGACCACCTCGCGCAGGCTGTCGATGGAAGAGCGGCCGCTGTCCTCGGCACGCCCGCCGTGATTCGAGACGATCAGGCCGTCCACGCCATGCGCGATCGCAAGCTCCGCGTCATCGCGCGTGACAATGCCCTTGATGACGAGCTTTCGCGGCCAGATCTCGCGCAGGCGCTTCAGGTAATCCCAGCTCATGTCGATCGGCGTCAGGTCGGCGACCTGCGAGATGTCCAGGCCCGTGAACATGGGCTTGCCGGTGATGAAACCGCTGAGCCGGGTCCGGTCGGTCGTGTGGCAGGCCGTGCAGTCGCGCGGGTCGCGCGGGATCGCGCGCGCGAGTGTCACGCGGTTCGAACCGCCTTGCAGGTCCACGGTCAGCGCGAGCACCGGACAGCCCGCCGCCTCGGCGCGCCGCACGAGCCCTTGCGTCACCGACCACTGATCGGTCGGGTAGAGCTGATACCAGATCGGTGCGCCGCGCGTGGCCGTGACATCCTCGACGGACGTGGAGGCCACGGTGGACAGGATCTGCAGGTGCTTCTTCGATTTCGCTGCCCGCGCCGTTGCCAGTTCGCCCTCCGGATGGAACGCGCGCTGGCTGCCGACCGGAGCGATGACGATGGGTGAGTCCCAGGTCGTGCCGAAGAGGCTCACCGACATGTCAATGTTGCGGATGTCCACCATCCGGCGAACCCGCAGGCCGTAGTTCGCGAAACCGGCGCGATTGGCATTCAGCGTCTCGTCGCCGTCCACGCCGGTTGCGAGATACCCCCAATGGGCGGGCGGCAGGTTGGCGCGCGCGACCCGCTCGAAGTCGAACACGTCGAGGGCCTTGTCCGCAGCGGTGATGATGCCGTCCGCGTCCTGGCCGAAGGCGCCGATGGCGGGGCTGAGCGCAGCGAACGCGCCGGCGCTCTGAATCAACGCACGTCGAGAAATAGTCATTGGAATCCCCCTGGCCGCGATGCTACACGACCTTGGCATCTCACCTGAGCCGCTTGCCCTGGGCACAGGCCGCAATCAGGATCCCCAGCCGCTTGGCCTGTGTTTCCGGCTTCTTCGCGCTGGTGATCCAGAAGTTGACCAGGTGCTTGTAGCCCGGCGTCACGGTGCCGTAGTACTTCCACGCGGCCGGATGCTGCTTGAATTCCCTGACGAGTTCCGGTGCGAGCGTCGCATTCGTGCGCTGTTCGTAGGACGCGCGTCCGGATTTTGCCTTGCTGCGCGCAGCGAAGGCGGCGAGACCCGCGGCCTTCATGCGCCCCGCCTTCTCGAGGTCGCCGACGCGGCGAATATTGATGTTGCTCCAGTGCGAACCGGTCCTGCGCGGCGTAAAGCGAATCTGGTAGCGCCGGTCGTCGATGCGATGACGCACGCCGTCGATCCAGCCGACGCAGAGCGCCTCGTCCACCGATTCCGGCCAGGTGACGCTCGGCACGCCGCTTTCCCGCTTCATGTAGCCGACGACGAGTTCCGATTTCTTGCGGGCGTTCGTCGCGAACCATTTCTTCAGCGCCGCGGGATTCTTGAAATAGACAGGATCGCTCATGACCGGGAGAGCCGCGCCGCAGCGGACCTCAGGAGGATCCGTGAGTACAGTTTGTGGAAGCCGAGCAGGGCCGTAAAGACGAAGCCGAGCCCGCCGCGGCCGCCAGCCGCTTTCCGCGCGGGCACCACCGCGGAGCCGAAATAGAGTCGCGTTCCCGCGCCCGGTACGGCGGCGACCATGAGCCAGGACTTGGT
>JANNKZ010000505.1:0-1819 GCA_031396515.1 Gammaproteobacteria bacterium | reverse complement strand
CGCCTGGAAGCCCTGGGAAAGTCTCGCATCCCTCGTCCCGGACGAGCCGGCGCCCATCGCCGCCACTGACGCCGGCAACGACCCGCAGGTGCTGCGGCTGCTCGACTCCGCGGGACTCGCGCTGTCGCAGCACCGGCTGGTCCATCCGCCCGGCAACAACGCGCTCGAGCACTACCGCGAGGTGCTCGCGCTCGACCCGGGCAATCGCATGGCGCAGCGCGGCATCGACAGCGTCGCCGACGAACTTCTGGTCGACGCCGAGCGCGCGTTGATGGAACTCGACCTGGCGCGGCTCGCGAGCGCGATCGACGCCGTCCGCTCTGCCCGCCCGGATCACCCGCGCCTCGAATTCTTCGTCACGCAGCTCGAACGCGAGCGTGCACTCCAGTCCAACACCGGCCGCATACAGCGCGCCACCGACGCAAGCTTCGGGCGCCAGCTCGACGCGAGCGCGGCGCAGACGGTCGCCGGCCGCGTGCAGAGCCTGCTCCAGCTCGCGAACGACCGCATCAAGAGCAAGAACCTCTATGGCGGCAGGGACAGCGCCCACGCCCACCTGCTGTCGGCGCGCCGCCTCGATCCCGCGAACATGGCGGTCCAGGAAGGCATGGTCACGCTCGCCGGCCTGCTGCAGGCGAACGCCCAGCGGACAATCCGCGAGAACCGGCTCGACGAGGCCGGCAACTGGCTGCAGGCGGCGATCGCGCTCGACGTGAACCACACCGAGATCGCTTCGCTGCGCGCCGACCTCGAGGCCGCGCGCATCGGCAACGTGCGGGCGGACCGTTCGCGCGTCCTGCTGCTGGCGAACCAGCGCATTGCGCAGAACCGCTTGCTCGAACCCCCGGGGGACTCGGCCCGGCACTACGTGGACCTGCTGCGCGCCTCCGACCCGGGTTTCGAGGGCCTGGCCGACACCCGGACCCTGTTCGCCACGCGGGCGCTAGACGAGTCGCGGAAGCTCGCCGCGGCCGGCAACCTGGATCGCGCCGATACCTTGCTGCGCGCCGCTGCAGACGCCGGCGCGCCCGACTCCGAGGTCACGGCGATTACGGCGCAGATCACGGCGAACCGCATCGCGCGTCCGGCGGCCTCGGTGCCGCCGCCGACCGTCCTGCCCGAGAAGGACATGCGCCGCACGCGATTCGCCGCCCCCGAATACCCGGTCCGCGCCCGGGAGAAAGGCACGCAAGGCTGGGTGGACATCGAGTTCACGGTCAAGACGGACGGCACGACCAGCAATGGCGCGGTGAAGGCGGCGGAACCGGCGGGCGTGTTCGACCGCGCCGCGCTGAACGCCGTCGCGCGCTGGCGCTACGAGCCGCGCGTCGTGAACGGCGCGGTCGTCGAGCAGCGCGTCAGAGCGCGGCTCCGCTTCCAGCTCGAAGAGTGAAGTAAAAAGTAAAAGGTGACGGACACCTTTTTCGACGAAACCGCAGCCAGCAGGGATTCGTCGCGAAAAAGGTGTCCGTCACCTTTTACTTTACTTCTCTGCGACCGCGCGCTCGTGCGCACGGCCGAGCACCAGCGCGACCACCGCCCAGGCCGCCGCGACCGCGGCGCCCAGCCACGCGACCATGGTCAGGCTCGCGCCGAAGGCCGAGACGAATGCGTCGTGGCCTTTCGCGACCACGTAGTCGCTCGTGCGGTACACCAGCGTGTCGTTGACGTTCTTGGCCTTGTACTTCGACTCGCGGTCCACCGTCGTGTAGAGCATCTCGCGGCAGGGCCGCACGATCGCGTACTGGCCGAGGCGCCGGAAGACGTACACGCTGACGAGCGTCGCGAGCGTCGGCGAGGCGGCGATCAACAGGAAGCC
>JANNKZ010000492.1:0-1909 GCA_031396515.1 Gammaproteobacteria bacterium | reverse complement strand
GCGATGGCCGGTGCCCGGGACCATGGGGTTGTCCACGGTGACGATGGCCAGCGCGCCGATGGCGTCGCCGCGCTTGCGCAGCGTGTGCATCTCGGAGATTTTCTCGTCGAGCGGGCACCCAGGCATCGGAATGCCCAGCGGGTTCGGCGTGACCTTGCCTTCCTTGTCGCGAATGCCTTTTGAGCAGGTGTCCTTGTCGCGCTCGTGGCAGAGCACGCAGTAGTGAATCTCGCTGAGCGTCTCGCGCGGGGTGTAGCGGGGATCGGTCAGCTGGAAACCCTGGCGGCGGCGCAGCTTGTCGTCGGGACCGAGGAGTTGCTCGGGCAGCGTCAAGTCGGGGCGCTGGATCTGGACCAGGTGCTCGTAGTCGAGGTTCTCGGGGAACCGGAACACCACCCAGCCGCGGTACCTGGCGTCGTGCACGTGCGCGGCGCACCACCGCTTGAGCGACTCGATCTCGGCGGTGACGGCCGCCTTCTCGGCATCGGCGCCCGCGGCGCGGAGCGCTTCATCGCGATCGAGCAGCGAGCAGCCTAGTTCCGCCAGCGCCATCTCATCTGATGTGGCGTCCGGCTTTAGCCGGACCGGGTCGGCATTGGTCCGCCTGAAGGCGGACTCCACGAAGGCATGGTCCGCCGCGGTCGCCGTGACATGTGCGCCGCCTTTCAGCAACGGCAGCGCGCGCCGGCGCACGAAATCGATCTTGAAACGGAACAGGACGTCGTAGGCGCGCGTGGCCGCGACCAGCGCGTCGGCATCGGCGCCAATGCCGAACAGGCGCGTGATAAACCGGCTCACGTGCGGCGCCATGGCCACCACCAGGTTGCCGCGGGCGACGGCGCCGAGCGAGTCGGGGATGTCCCGATACTGCTCCCACTGTGCCCACAACTCCGGCTCCGACGCCTTGACGTGGCCGACAAACCGGTCGTGCAGCTCGCGCAACCGCGCCGGCTCGTGCAGGTCAGCGAAAGTGAATCCCTGGATTCCGAGGGCCGTCGCAGGAGCGGTGATTGGTGCCATTTCCAACTCTCAATTATATGTGATCAGCTATGGTACGATCGGGTCCGGACGGCCATGACCATCAAGCTGAAC
The DNA here is from genome assembly GCA_031396515.1 of Gammaproteobacteria bacterium. GTDB lineage: Bacteria > Pseudomonadota > Gammaproteobacteria > Steroidobacterales > Steroidobacteraceae > SCUD01. Next base: position 817 of record JANNKZ010000492.1, on the reverse strand, counting down.
GGCGATCCGCACGAAATCCCACAGCCCCTGAGCGTGTCGGCGCTGCTCGCGCAACTCGAGATCGATGGGCGCCGCGTCGCGGTGGAACTGAATCTCGCCGTCGTCAAGAAGGCGGCATACGACTCGTCGGTGATCAACGACGGCGATGAAGTCGAGATCGTCAACTTTGTCGGCGGTGGATAGTCCGCCTGAAGGCGGACGCCACACCAGAATGTAGTGTCCGGCTTTAGCCGGACCTGATTGAGTTACGAACATGTCTGATCTCGTCATTGCCGGACGCACGTTCCGATCGCGGTTGATAGTCGGCACCGGCAAGTACCCGTCACACGCCATCATGCAGGCGGCGCACGAGGCGTCTGGCGCCGACATGGTGACCGTGGCCGTGCGCCGCGTCGACATCTCGCGCAAGACCGAGTCGCTGCTCGACTACATCGACACGACGAAGATCTTCCTGCTCCCCAACACGGCGGCCTGCTATACCGCGGCCGACGCCATCCGGACGGCGCACCTGGGCCGCGAAGCCGGGATGTCGAACTGGGTGAAGCTGGAAGTGATCGGCGATGAACAGACGCTGTTCCCCGACAACGAAGGCCTGCTCGAAGCCACGCGCGTGCTGGTGAAGGAAGGCTTCGTCGTGCTGCCGTACACCAACGACGATCCGGTGATGTGCCGCAAGCTGGCCGACGCGGGCGCCGCCGCGGTGATGCCGCTCGGCGCGCCGATTGGCTCCGGCCTCGGCATCCAGAATCCGAATAACATCCGCATCATCCGCGAACAGTCGAAGGAGCCGGTGATTGTCGATGCCGGCGTCGGCACC
>JANNKZ010000480.1:0-5588 GCA_031396515.1 Gammaproteobacteria bacterium | reverse complement strand
GGTGCCGAGCGCGGCAAGCACATCGCGCGCCTGCCCGAGCAGCGGCAACGAATCCGCAGTGAAATTCTTGCGCGCGATGGGCGTCGATCCGCCGGTCTACGCGCACCTGCCGATGATCCTCGGTCCCGACGGCACCAAGCTCTCCAAGCGCCACGGCGCCGTCTCGGTGCTCCAGTACCGCGAGGAGGGTTACCTGCCGGCAGCGCTCCTCAACTACCTCGCGCGGCTCGGCTGGTCGCATGGCGACCAGGAGATCTTCACGCTGGACGAGATGCGCGACCTGTTCGACATCGCGGACGTCAACAAGTCGGCCTCCGCGATCAATCCCGACAAGCTCGCGTGGATCAACCAGCAGCACCTGATGAAGCTGCCGCCGTCACAGGTTGCGGCCGAGCTGGGCTGGCAGCTCGAGCGGCTTGGCGTGAAGACTGAAAGTGGGCCGCCGCTCGAGGACGTCGTGCTGTCGCAGCGCGAGCGCTCGAAGACGCTGAAGGAGATGGCGCAGGCGAGTCGCTTCTTCTTCGAGGCGCCGACGACGTATGACGAGAAGGCTGCGCGCAAGAATCTCACTGCGGATTCGTTGCCGCTGCTCGGGCAGGCGCGCGATGTGCTTGCCGCGCTCGGCACCTGGACGGCGGAAGCGATCCACGGCGCCATCCAGTCGCTGGCGGAACAGAGCGGTGCCGGACTCGGCAGGGTTGCGCAGCCGCTCCGGGTCGCGGTGTCGGGCGGCAGCGTCTCGCCGCCGATCGACCAGACGCTCGCCATTCTCGGTCGCGGCGAGTCGGTCGCCCGCATCGAGCGGGCCATGGCCTGGGCCGACCGCAGTTAGGCCCGGTTTTTCAGTCACTTGGCCTGCGTCACGGACGGTGAAATCGATCGTGTAGCATGATTCGGGTCATGGCGGACCTGCTGCACGATTTCCTGCCGGCCGCGGCAGCGACTGCCGCCGATCGAGCGGCGGTGGTGGATCGCGAGCATTCAATCACCTACGCCGAACTCAATCAGCTCGTCGAACGCGCGGCGTCCGGCCTGACGGCGCTCGGCGTACGGCGCGGCGACCGTGTCGCCGTACTGATGCCGAAGCGGATCGAGAAAGTCGCCGCGCTGATTGCGGTGCTGAAAGCCGGTGCCATCGCGGTGCCGGTCAATGCGCTGCTCAAGGCCCCGCAGGTCGCCCACATCCTGCGCGACAGCGGCGCCTCGGCGCTGATCACGGCGGCCGCGCGCCTGCCGGACCTGCTCGCCGAACTCGGTGTGCTGGCGGCACTCCGTGCCATCGTGGCGGTCGAGGATCCCGCCAGCGAGCCGGTCGGCGGCCTGGCCGTCACGCCGTGGAGTCAGCTCGTCGCGAACCAGGGCCCGATCGCCGGCCGGCCGGCGCCGAAAGACGCGGCGATGATCTTCTACACGTCCGGCAGCACCGGCAAGCCGAAAGGTGTAGTCGTCACGCACCGCAATATCGTGATCGGCGCGCGCTCGGTGGCCGAGTACCTGCAGTGCCGGCCGGACGACCGTGTGCTTGCCGTGCTGAGCTTCAGTTTCGACTACGGCTTCAACCAGATCGCGACGACGCTCCTCGCCGGCGCAACGCTCGTGGTCCAGGACTACCGCCTGCCGCAGGAAGTGCTGTTGACCATCGAACGCGAGCGCATCACCGCACTCGCCGGCGTGCCGCCGATCTGGATCCAGCTGGCCGGCGTTGAATGGCCCAAAACCGCGCGTTCGCTGCGATACGTGACGAACTCCGGTGGCGCGATGCCGCGCGCGACGCTGAATCGCCTGCGCACGCTCCTGCCGGAAACCCGCTTCTTTCTGATGTACGGCCTGACCGAGGCCTTCCGCTCGACCTACCTGCCGCCCGAGCAGGTGGAACGGCGACCGGACTCAATCGGCCGGGCGATCCCGAACGCAGAAGTACTGGTGCTGCGCCCCGATGGGCGGCCCTGTGCCCCCCGCGAGCACGGGGAACTCGTCCATCGTGGCCCGCTGGTCGCGCAGGGCTACTGGAAGGACCCAGTACGGACCGCGCGCCGATTCCGCCTGGTCCCGGGGCAGGCGCCGGATACGGCCGAGCCGGAGCACGAGGTGTGGTCCGGCGACACGGTGTGGATGGACGAGGAGGGTTTCCTGTATTTCGTCGGCCGCGAAGACGACATGATCAAGACGTCGGGATTCCGCGTAAGTCCGACGGAAGTGGAAGAGGAGGCTTATGCCTCGGGGCTGGTGCGCGATGCTGTCGCGCTCGGCGCGCCGCACGAGCGGCTCGGCCAAGGTGTCGTCCTCGTCGTGACGCCAGGCGACGGCTTTGCAGCCGATACCGACCGTCTCATGGATGCGCTCAAACGGCGGCTGCCGCGTTTCATGTTGCCATTGCGCATCGAGTGGCGTGACGCGTTGCCGCGGAACCCCAACGGCAAATACGACCGCTCATTGCTGCGCGGCGAATTCCAGCTGACCTTCGCCGGAGAACGCGACTAGAACACCCTGGCCGATCTCATCAGCGGCCGGGCCAGCTCGCGCCGCGCGTATGCCGACAGTGCCTTGTAACCGGCCGCGCTGATATGGCTCAAGTCTTCCTTTGCGTACATTGGCTTGCGTGTGCCCTGCTTGTTCGAAAATACAAGCTCGAAATCGAGGATGCGGCATCCCTCGCGTGCCGCGAGAGAACGCAGTTGGTCGTTCACTTCGCGTATATGGGCGCTGGTGCGGACCGCATAGCTTTCCTTGCCGCGCAGCTGGCCGATCCAGGCGCGCAGGTTGTCGAGCCAGCCGTCCGCATCGGTCAACGGGACTTCCGTCGCAAGGATGACATCGATTCCGGCTTTCTGGGCTGCCTCGATCATCCGTTCGTAATGCGGCTCGATCACCGCCTTGTTGTTCGTCAAATCATGCGGACGGGCTTTGGTGATGTTGTTGGCATGGCCCCAGATGAGCACCGCGTCCGGCTGCACCGCTATGACATCGCGATTGAAGCGCTTCAACATGTCGTCAGTCTTCTGCCCGCCGACGCCTCGATTGATCACGCGCGCAAAGCCGGGCAATGGGGGAGTGCCCCACTGTTGGGCATACGAAGCCCCGAAAATGACGATCGTCGGCGGACCCGAAGTCGATTTGTGAACGGGCGATTCCTGGCTCACCGCGGATCCGGACCCGAACAGCAGTGCTGCCAGGAAGGCCAGGGGCGGCGTCCATGCCGCGCTCGAGGGGGTCACGACCGGTCTCCCCGCTGCGTAGATTCGATACCGGATTCTGCCTTTGGATTCTTGGACATATGACGCCTTCCATGGTGTCAGTGAAACTTACGATTGGACGAGCCCCCCAACCACACTAGTGACGTCCCTGGCCGATTGGAGTCAGACAAAGCCGTAAGAGTGCGACTCCGATCTCATTTTTTGGGGGGTGTTCCGCGCGATTGCTTCTATCGGCTCAGGTTGGCACGAATGCTGCTTCTATCAGAGCATCAGTCCGGGAGTGACGTGCCCATGTCCAGCAAGATACGCTTCAAAAACCTGATCGGCCTCGTCGCGACTCTCGGGTTCGCGAGCCAGGTGCAGGCGATGACCATCACCGATCCCGGCACGGGGAACGCCGGCAGTTACCTTGCCCACAACAACGATCTCGGCCTCGCGGGCGGCAGCAACCAGTCGGTTCTGGTCGGTTACGCGCTTCGCGCTCCGGGACCGGGAGCGCTGTCGTACACGTATATCGGCAAGGAAGCGGGCTACACGAACCGCGTGACATTCTCGATCAACGCGGGCGGCTGCAGCTTCAACACCAGCACGGCCGTCATCGGCCAGACCTGTAACGACACGACGGATGGCGGCCTGCTGAGCTTCGGCTTCGCGTCGAGCGGGACTTCAAGCACCGTTTACAACGGACAGAACTTCACGAACGCCAGTCCCGTCGTGTTTGGCCTGATCCGGATCTCCGAGCACCAGTGGTACATACTGCTGGACGACTCGGGCGGCAACCCGAATGACAAGGATTTCGACGATCTCGGCCTGCTCGTCACATTCCGCCCGACATCGGTGCCCGAACCGGGCACGGTCGGGCTCCTGGGCCTTGGCCTGATGGGCATGCTGCTGGCGCTGCGCCGTCGTAGTCCGATCGCGATCAGGACGAAAAAAGACCGCTAGGGGGATTCGGCATTCGCCGCAGGCTCGACTCTCAGGAGCCGGCCCTGCGGCGAATCCGTCAACAGGTACAGAAATCCGTCCGGCCCCTGCCGGATATCGCGGATCCGCTCTTCCAGCCCGCCAAACAGCCTTTCCTCGCCGACGACGCGCTCGCCGTCGAGCGTGAGCCGCGCCACGGTCTTGCCCCTAAGCCCTGCAACCAGAAGATTGCCGCGCCATTCGGGATAGCGGTCGGATGTGACGAATGCGATGCCGCAAGTGGCGATGGAAGGGACCCAGTAGTGCAGGGGTTGTTCCATTCCATCCCGGTGCGTACCGACGCCGATGGATCCTCCGGAATAGGCCTTGCCGTAGGTGATCACTGGCCACCCGTAATTCCGGCCCGCGCGTGCGATGTTCACTTCATCCCCGCCCATCGGCCCATGTTCGCTGGTCCATAGCTCGCCAGTTTCCGGATGCAGGGCAGCTCCCTGGACATTGCGGTGACCGAGCGACCAGATTTCCGCGCGGGCTTCTGCGCGACCGGCGAAAGGATTGTCCGCGGGAATACTGCCGTCCCGCTCGACACGGACGATTTTCCCGAAGTGATCATCGAGGCTCTGGGCGCGCACCGAGAACTGCCTCGCGGATCGTTCACCGAGCGTGACGAAGAGCCGCCCGTCGGCGCCGAAGACCAGTCGACCGCCGAAATGCGCCGGGCTCGCGACGGCGGGTTGCTGCCGGAAGACAATCTTTCCATCGGTGAGCGACAGGCCTTCGAGTCTTCCGCGAAAGACTGCGGTCGCATTGGTGCCGGCGCCGCGATCTTCGGCGAAGGCCAGATAGATCCAAGGCTCGTCCGGAAAATGGGGATCGAGCACAACATCGAAGAGCCCACCCTGGCCGTCGGCGAACACCGCAGGCACGCCGCTGACGGGTTCGGAGAGCTGTCCGTCGGCCGAAACGATCCGGAGTCTGCCGGGTCTCTCCGTGACGAGGAAGCGACCGTCAGGTAGGAACGCCAGGCTCCAGGGACGGTCGAGGTCTCGGGCGACCGTCGTCAGGTTGACGACGATCCGTTCTGTCCTGCGGCTTTCTCCGCAGCCTGGCAGGGTGATTAACGCGAGTGCGCAAAGGGCGGGAATCAAGCAGAGTCGTGACATATGTAAGCCGTTGACACTCTGGGGCATCTGGTCGAGAATTCGCGGCCTTCGCGTGGGGCCATAGCTCAGCTGGGAGAGCGCTTGCATGGCATGCAAGAGGTCGACGGTTCGATCCCGTCTGGCTCCACCAAAGTTTAACGTCCCCATCGTCTAGAGGCCTAGGACACTGCCCTTTCACGGCGGCGACCGGGGTTCGAATCCCCGTGGGGACGCCACGTTTGCTGCGACTCAAAACAAAGGGCCCCTTGTGGGGCCCTTTTTTTTTACAGCGATCGATGAATGGCGCGTCAGGCGTGCCGGCGGCGCG